>NZ_CAKMAB010000007.1:0-235401 GCF_924513355.1 Paenibacillus pseudetheri | reverse complement strand
GGGCTGAAAAGTCTGCTTTCACGTTATCTGGAACTTTGTTAACCTTTTGGAACCGCCGTATGCGGACCCGCATGTACGGTGGTGTGAGAGGACGGGGGCTTGCCGCCCCCTCCTACTTGATTCTGCACAGTTATTCTGGCTCTAATTGCGGTATAAGGCTTGCAGGAAGGGAGAACCCTATACGTGGGTTGTACTTAAGTTAAATACTCCGAGAAAGGCTTGAGGTCCGTGAGAAAGCTATTATTACTTAAGGGGGGAGTCCCTCTAGTTCTGACACTGTATTGCCTGTTATGTAGCGGATGTAGCGTCATAAGAGATAAACCTGCGAAGGAAGATTTAAGTTTGGCGTTGGCTGGGATGGCTGGAAGTGATGAGGTTGTTTTTGAAGGGGCGAATATGCTGAAACGAGGGGGAACAACGGTTCCTGAATCCTTATTGTTCTACGGAGGTACAGTGGAGGATCATAAAAAGGTCAAGTTGTACACGCTTCTTCCAGATAAATCCATGACCCAAAAAACAGCAGCTTACGGCGTTAAAGACTTAAAGAATAGCGCATATGCTCTGAAACCTTATTACAGTCAGTTAGAAAAAAAAGAGGGCAGATGGGAACTTCAGCCTACTGAAAATTCCTCGGAGGAGGGAAATCCATTACCTGCGCTAAATCCGTTAAAGCAACTCGAGGAGCTTGAGTCCATGGAGAAGAGTGTAACCGAAGAGGCTGGAGCTGGCAGAGGGACAAGTGTGCTGCGAATCGAATTGACGCCTTCAGAGGCTAGGAAGCAGCTATCTGCTGAATTGGAGAAAGAAATGCAGATCCTTCGTCCTAAAGTCCCCGAATCCGCTGAGAACAGCGCAGAGGCTGATCAGGCAGTGACGAAAGCTTTGGAGAAGCTGTGGCAGAAGAAAAATAATGAGTTACAGCAAAAGCTGAAACAAGCTAATGTAGAAACGGTCTACCACCTAACGGTTGATAAGAAACATAATCTTCCCAAAAGGCTTACCTTGAATCGAAAAGTAAGCTATTCCGGTGAAATGATGAATAAATCTGAAAATGAAACTTATGTATCTAAGGTGGATTTCACAGGTTACCGTTAATCTTTACATTGTTATGCAGGTCTTGCGCTCGATAAAGGGCGTGCTACAATAGAACAGCATGCTTATTTTTCAGACAGAGGAAGGAAGATTACACAATGAAAGATCCCAGAATTCAAAAGCTGGCGGCAAATCTTGTAGGTTATTCCGTAGATGTTCAGCCAGGTGAGAACGTACTTGTAGAAATGATTGGCAATGAAAGAGATTTAATCAAAGCTGTTGTTGAAGAAATCGGTAAAGCTGGCGGTCATGCTTTTGTACAGCTGACAGATCGTACAGTCCTACGCAGCATGCTTAAATATGCAACACGTGAGAGTCTTCAGACATGGGCTGAAATTGATTTGAACCGGATGAAGCAAATGGATTGCTATATCGGCATCCGTGCAGGTGAGAATGTAAATGACCTGTCCGATGTTCCGGAAGAAAATATGAAATTGTATAATTCTTTGTATTCCCATCCAGTGCATAGTGAACAACGCGTGAAGCATACGAAGTGGGTAGTATTACGTTATCCCAATGCGAGTATGGCTCAGCTTGCAAATATTAGTACGGAAGCCTTTGAGGACTTTTATTTCGAAGTGTGTAATTTGGATTACGCCAAAATGGACAAGGCTCAGGACGCATTGGCTGATCTCATGCGCAGAACAGACAAGGTACATATTTCAGGTCCTGGAACAGATCTTAAGTTCTCCATCAAAGGAATCGGTGCAGAGAAATGCTCTGGACAAAAGAATATTCCGGATGGCGAGGTTTACAGCGCTCCTGTTCGTGATTCTGTAAATGGAACGATCAGCTATAATGCACCATCCGTTTATAACGGAGTAACTTTTGAAAATATCAAATTCAAATTCGAGAATGGTAAAATTGTTGAAGCAACAAGCAATGACTCCGCTCGCTTGAATGAAATCCTGAATTCAGATGACGGCGCACGTCACATTGGAGAATTTGCCATAGGATTTAACCCTTACATTTTGCACCCAATGAATGACATTCTGTTCGATGAGAAAATTGCAGGCAGCCTGCACTTTACGCCAGGACAAGCATATGATGTTACAGATAACGGAAACCGGTCCTCCATTCACTGGGATCTTGTATTAATCCAACGTCCAGACTATGGCGGCGGGGAGATTTATTTTGACGATGTATTAATTCGTAAGGATGGAATCTTCGTGTTACCAGAACTGGAAGGTCTGAATCCTGAAAACTTGAAATAAGCTGTAAAAGTAAGAAAACACCTTGCACAAGTAAGCGGATTCAAGGTATCATAAGAAATGATTACAAATGACTTATGTTTCATAATCAAGTTGCGGAGGGATTTCTATGTCCAGTAACAATGCGGCAATCGTTGATATTGCTCAAACGGCAGGTCAGTTCAACTCTTCAATCGTTCTTCAAGCGGACAACAAGTATATTGATGTTAAGAGTATCCTTGGTTTGTTCACGACTTTGGTATCAAGCCAAAGCTACGAGCTTCATGTTCACGGAACAGATGCAGAAGAAGCTAAGAAGGCAATGAGTGAAGTTTTTGCTAAACACGGTTTGAACTTTACAGTTGTAGCTGAGTAATAGTTGTATGTAAAGACGTCCTACCGATTTACGGTGGGGCGTTTTTTCTAGAAATAGATGAGGAATTAACGCCATCCCTTATAAACAACATAGCTGCTTCTTTCAAATAAACGGTTAGTATAAACAGAATTGTTGTATTGATATCCGATTTCGACTAATATTAAGTAAAATAGTAAAAGCAGCTTAACTTTTGGACATGGGGGGGAAGAGGCATGACTTCGTCGGAATTACAGGAACAGTTTAATCTTAAAGCGATCAATCTTCTACAAGAAGATGCCGATAAAATTCAGCAACTTATTGAAGTGCAGATGGAAAATCTGGCAACACGCTACTGCCCTCTCTATGAGGAAGTGCTCGATACCCAAATGTACGGTTTCTCAAGAGAGGTCGATTTTGCGGTTAGAGCAGGTTTGGTGCCAGAGATTACCGGTAAAATGGTGCTGAGTAAGCTGGAGCGGAATTTAGCAGTACTCTATGAGGCATTGAATAACAAAGCAAAAGAAGAATAAGTTTTGATTTATAGTATTCATAGAAACGCACATGAGGACAGATCATCACTCATGTGCGTTTTTTTTGAGAATTATAGAATGAATAGGGTCGTATTTATACTAGATAAAAGGAGACTCCGAGAATTAGATAAACCGTTAATAGCAAAAGACCCTCATACCAGTTGGTCGAACCATCCTGAGTGATTGATTTGGCAATAAAGACGGCGACACCAATAGCGACAATTTCGATGGTTGTAAACACAATGTCCATAGTATCACCCATGAAATAACTGGCGAAGATAAGTACAGGCGCTACAAATAGTGCAATTTGAAGGCTGCTCCCGACGGCTATTTCTACTGCCGCACCGATTTTGTTCTTCATGGCTAGCATAATGGCTGCACTATGTTCTGCGGCATTACCGATGATTGCCACGAGGAAGGCGCCTACAAACAGTTCACTAAATCCAAAGCGCTCAGTTAGTGTCTCCAGCGTCCCTACCAGCCACTCACTCACAAAGGCTACCATCACAGTAGCAAGAAGTAGATAAAGGATGGATCTGTTTCTGGACCACTTAGGCGCATGCTCATGTGCCATTTCTTCCTTACCGGCTTCTGTAACGTCCTCTAGATGTTTCTTATGCGTAATCATGGAGAAGATTAACCAGGCCATGTAGGAGGCGATGAGTAGCCCGGCAACGATTAAACTGAGCACGTCTGTATCTTTTTCAGTGATGGAATGGGTATTGAAGAACGTAGCCGGTACAAATAAGGCGATCACTGCTACGATCATAAGGGAACCGTTCATACCGGCAAGGGTTACGTTAAAGTTCTGCACTTTGAACTTCATCCCACCAGCGAAAATACTTAAACCTAGGACAAGCAGCAGATTGCCGATAATGGAACCGGTAAGACTGGCTTTCACCATGTCGAACAGTCCTTCCTTCACTAGGAAAAAGGCAATGATTAGCTCTGCGGCATTACCGAAGGTAGCGTTTAGGAAGCCGCCTAACCGCTGTCCAGCATAATGTGCCACGCTTTCTGTGGCGCGGCCCAGAAACCCAGCCACAAACACAACGGCTACTGCAGAGAGAACGAACTGAAGCGTGTGGTCCCAATCTGCATAATGTCCTATGGCACTTAGGATAAAGGTGATTGCCAGCAAAGCTGGTGAAATCCATTTTTTCAATGTAAAGTACACTCCAATCTATGTATTCAGGATCAATTCATAATCAATATACCCAAATTATTTCTAAGTGTAAACGAGAAAGCGAGAAACTGATTTGCTTTTTAGCCTGTTTAGGAATTACAATAATTGATAATGAGTTAAGGGGGGATATGGCATGGCAGAACAACTTCAATTGGAAATGGGAAATATACGAATTTCAAATGACGTCGTTTCAAAAATTGCCGGATTGGCTGCCTTGGAGACTCCAGGAATTGCAGCCATGTCAGGTGGCCTATCAGAGGGCTGGGCGAAGCGTCTAAGTGGTAAGAACGTACAAAAGGGCGTTACCGTTGAAGTGGGACAGCTAGAAGCAGCAGTAGACCTGCGTATTATAGTTCTCTATGAAACTCCGATACATGAAGTGTGCCGGATGCTTCAACAGAACGTACGCGAAGCTGTGGAGAGTATGACTGGACTTCATATTGTTGAAGTGAATGTCAAAGTTGAAGGCGTAGCCTTTAAGAACGATGAAATCGCTTAATGTAAAAGAGCTTGTACACAAAAAAAGCAGTCCAAGATTTTTAACTTGGACTGCTTTTTTATATATTCCACCAGATCGGGATTTATGAATCTTACCGGGAACGAACTTGTCTAACCGTAGTTACGGATTTCGTGACTTCCTCTTTAGCTGGAAGATTAGTTTCTCTTGAAATGCTCAGCATAATTCCCATGGACAGCATACTCACAAGAAGTGAAGAGCCGCCGTAGCTGATAAATGGCAAGGTTACACCAGTAAGCGGAATCGTCTTCGTTACACCGCCGATATTGACAAAGGCCTGAATGGCAATGAGGCCCATGATACCAATGCCCACTAGTGTGCCAAAGGGATCCTTACACCTTAATGCGATTAAAATACCTCGCCAGATAAAATACAGATATAACATCAGAAATAATGCCGTTCCTACAAAGCCGAATTCTTCGCCAATGACGGGGAAAATAAAGTCCGTATACGGGTATTTAAGATAATCCAGCTTTTGAATGCTTTTGCCAAAGCCAGAGCCACTGACTCCACCTTGTCCGAGAGCAGTCAAAGACTGAATAATATTATATCCTTCGCCTTCAGCATCCTGATAGGGATCTATGAAAGCTTGAATACGGCCTTTCCTATAGTCCTGATTGGCGGCTACTTTGTCGGATGCGGGGGAAAGGGAATCAATCGCTGCTTTAGCCCCCATAACAATTCCTACCCCTAGCACCAAGAGTGCAATAGAGCCCAGGATATGCTTCATGCTGGCACCGCCTGCATAAATGACAAGTCCACTGGTAGCCACGAGAATAAGGCATGAGCCCAAATCTGGCTGCATCATAATAAGTCCGGCAACTATACCCACAATGACCATTACAGGGATATATCCTGTCCGGAAATCTCTAAACCGTTCACCTTTTTTGGTAATCAGTGCAGAGAGATACAGGATAATTGATATTTTGGCCAGCTCGGTAGGTTGAATCCCAAGCTTCCCGATACTTAACCAGCTCTTGGCGCCATTGATTCTTTCGGAGAAGGCAACAATTAGCAGGAGAATAACGGTGATGATGAAGATAGGTACATACCACTTCTTGAATTTACTGTAGTGAATATTCATGGCTATAAACATAACAACGATTCCAAGTACGATCCAAATCATTTGACGTTTCATGAAAAATAGAGGGTCATTACCGAACTTCGAGCTCGCTAAGGTCAAACTGGAGCTAGCACTGAAGACCATGACTAGACCGAAACCCACAAGTAGCAGTGTTAAGATAAGTAGTTGGAAATCGGGTGTTCCTCTTTTGGGCAGGCTGACATTTTGTTTCGTCTTTCCCTTTCTGTTACTCAAGCCTCCAACAGCTGCTTTAATTCGAGAATCCGAGTAGCAGCAGTGTCCAATACTGGTTTAGGCACCGGGGAGTCATACTCCAGGCCATGGGGGAATGTTGCTTTCCCTAAGTATACGGCTTCAATTGCAAGTACGGCATCAGCTTTCTCTAGCTTCCCCTCGACAGCTCGAGTGTTGATGCGTAGAAAGTATTCGCCACCATCCTGTGGGTCTTCAATTTTGCAATCGTAAGTGGCACGATAGTATTCCCATTGCCAGCGAATGAAGCCAGCCTTTGTCGCACTCTCGTCCAGATAGAGAAGATCACTCTTCAATCCTACGAGGCCCGTGTTCTCAAAAATCATAGCACGCATATCCCCCTTATGAAGTATAATGATGAATTTCATGATCCGTTTGCTGATGTTCTACCTCATGATAGTATGTTTCTAAACGTTGTGCAAGAGTAGGCACCTCCTAACGATACCCAGTTTTTTGCGTTTCTGCTACAATAAAAGAATTATAGCCGTATGCGGCTGGAATAAAGTGAACAGGACTGCTGTCGCATGCTATTGATGCGGGTTTATGAAGAAGGGGATGGAGAACGTATGAAGAGCTTAGCGGTTGATTCGCTCATGCCGGAGATCGTGGAATGGAGACGCCATTTACACCGTTATCCGGAGTTGTCTTTTCATGAAAAGGAAACGTCAGCATTTATAGCAGACAAATTAGCAGAATTCGGCATTGAAGTTAGAAGAAGCACGTCTGGGTATGGTGTAACAGGTATATTGCGAGGAGAACGACCGGGGAAAACGGTAGTCCTTCGCGCGGATATGGATGCACTACCTATTAAAGAGGAGAATAAGAATGACTACGTTTCGCAAAATGAAGGGGTTATGCATGCCTGTGGGCATGATGGACACACTTCAATACTGCTGGGTGTAGCCTCTTACTATAGCAGCTGCCTTGATGAGCTAGAAGGGGAGCTGCGTTTTCTTTTTCAGCCAGCGGAGGAAGTCTGCCCGGGTGGCGCACAGGGGATGATTGCCGAAGGCATGCTGGAAGGTGCGGATGCGGTGTATGGACTGCATTTGTGGACTCCGATCCCAATGGGGACTGTGGGCAGTGCACCAGGACCTCTTATGGCATCTGCTGATGAATTTTTCATTGATATCATCGGTAAAGGTGGACATGGCGGTATGCCGAATCGCTCGATTGACAGCATTGTGGCCGGGGCGGCGCTTGTGACTCAGCTTCAGAGCATCGTAAGCCGCTCTGTGAACCCGCTGGAGCCCGCTGTTCTCAGTGTAGGAACCATTCAAGGGGGATTCGCCCAGAATGTCATTGCTGAGCATTGTCGCATTACAGGAACCGTACGGGCATTTGACGAGGAGACCCGTTATCTGATCCGTAGCAGGATCGAAGAAATGACAGTTTCAATAGCTGGCGCATACGGTGCAGAAGCTAAGATAGACTATGTTATGGGATATCCGCCACTCGTGAATCACGAGGGGGAATATCAGCGTTTTTTCGAGGTGGCACCAGGAGCGTTAGGAGAAGACGTTCAAGTGATTCGGATGGAAAAGCTGATGCCTGCTGAGGATTTTGCCTACTATGTAAAAGAAATTCCTGGCTGCTTTATGTTCGTAGGTGCTGGGAATCCAGATAAAGATGCAGTTTACCCGCATCATCATAGCAAATTTGATTTTGACGAGGATGCTATGTTGTATGGGATGAAATTATTGATCGCAATGGCGAATTCCTGTTTGCAAGAGAAGACAATCGTATAATTTCGTTTCAAAGAGGAGAACCTATTCCATAACATGGAGATTATGATTAGGAGGGTTCATTCTTGAAGAAGACAGTGAAAGAGGTTATGACGAAGGAGCCTGTAGCAGTCACACTACAGGATAATGTGTATGAAGTCGCAGTTAAAATGAGAGATCATGACACTGGGTTTATGCCGGTCATTGATAATGAAGACGATAAGACATTACTCGGTGTAATTACAGATCGTGATCTAGTGATAAGAGGTTACGCGGCTAAACACTCTGGATCAACAGCTGTGGAAAAGGTAATGAGTAAAGAAATTCAGACCGTCTCAGAGGATACATCAGTAGATGAGGCTGCAGAACTGATGTCGAGCTGGCAAATTCGCAGATTGGCCGTGACTAGTGGCCAGAAGCTGATTGGCGTAGTGTCCATCGGTGACTTGGCTGTGCGGAACATTTTTGCGGACGAGGCTGGCGAAGCACTTCATGATATTTCGCAGCAGCATTTACATTAAATAGTTTGATTGGGAAGCTCATGACCGTTATGCGGGGATGAGCTTTTTCCTGTTCAAATATAAGAAAATATTGATTCCACACGATATATTATCCTTATATTTCCAGAATAAACACAACCTCCTTTTGGGACGTCGAAGACGTTTTTGGTTTGTATGAATGTAAGCAGATTACATAGGCAAGCTTGAATAAAATTAATGATTGGGGAGGGAATGATATGACTGAAACAGGAGCTTGCATTGTGCGAAGGGATCGGACGATTCTACTGGAATGTGCACATCCTGGTTTTGAGAAGGCAAGGAAAGAACTGGGAACCTTTGCAGAGCTCGTAAAGAGTCCTCCGGCTTATCACACCTATAGAATCACTCCATTATCGTTATGGAATGCTGCAGCGCTTAATTATACAGCTGAAACGATTATTTCAAGTCTGCATCAACTCGCGCGCTGGGGTGTTCCTGCCGGGCTGGAGGATGAGATCGGAACTCTTCTCTCTAGGTATGGGAAGCTTACCCTTCACGGACGGGAGACTTCGAATGAGATCATTACACTTAGGGCTGAAACAGCTGAGATTCTGGATAGGCTAGTGAATGAATCAGGTTTAAAGGAGTTAGGTTTGCAGAGAATAAATCCACTTGAAAGCTCATGCCGTGCGGAGAACAGAGGGCTTTTAAAGCAAGAGCTGATGAGACTAGGCTATCCTGTCCTGGATTATGCTGGTTATCATGTCGGACAAGCTCTAAGTTTGGCCTGGAAGGAGTCTCACAATCACGCAAAGGATGGAGCGAAAGGTGAAGCTTTTGGTCTGCGTGATTACCAGCAGGAGGCTGTTCAGATGTTTCAAGGCATAGAAGGGCAGGGAGGCAGCGGGGTTGTTGTGTTGCCTTGTGGAGCGGGTAAGACGGTAGTGGGATTAGCCGTTCTTGAAAGTCTACAATGCGAAACACTGATCTTAACTTCAAATACAACTTCGGTAAGACAATGGGTAGATGAGCTACTTGAGCGAACCGATTTGGATGATGAATCTATTGGTGAATACTCCGGTGAAAAAAGAGAAGTACGGCCTGTTACTATAGCTACCTATCAGATACTGACGCACCGTCAATCCAAAGGCGGTCCTTTTCTCCATATGAAGCTGTTCAATGAACGCAACTGGGGTTTGATTATTTATGATGAGGTCCATCTGCTTCCAGCTCCAGTATTCCGGGCTACAGCAGATATTCAGGCTACTAGAAGACTAGGTCTCACTGCAACTCTGGTTAGAGAAGACGGGAAGGAAGGGGACGTATTCTCATTGATCGGGCCTAAGCGTTACGACATGCCTTGGAAGGAGCTGGAGCAGCAGGGCTGGATTGCAGAGGTAGAATGTGTCGAGATGATCGTACCGATGAGCTCTGAGCTGAGACAGAAGTACTTGTATGCGGAAGCGAAAGAGAAATTTCGTATGGCCTCATGCAATCCTGCAAAAGCTGGGGTTGTAGTCGAGCTTCTAAAAGCCCATCAGGGATCTTCGGTTCTTGTTATTGGACAGTATCTCGACCAATTAATTGAACTGGCGGATAAGATCGGTGCACCTCTGATTACGGGTAAAACGAAGCAGCGAGAAAGAGACGAGTTGTATGCAGCTTTTAACGAGGGAATAATACAGGTGCTTGTTGTCTCTAAAGTAGCGAATTTTGCGGTGAATTTGCCAGATGCGTCGATTGCTATTGAGGTTTCAGGAGCTTTTGGATCCAGGCAGGAGGAGGCCCAGCGTTTGGGTCGAATCTTGCGTCCGAAGGCGGGTGAGAACAAAGCGTACTTCTATTCGCTGGTATCTGAAGATAGTCGGGAACAGGAATTCGCTATGCGCCGCCGGATGTTTTTAACAGAACAGGGGTATGAATATGTCGTTAAAATGGTGCCGATCGGAAAGGAGTTAACGATCCATTGAACCAGCTATCAGCGGAAGCCTTAGAGGTCTTAAAGCGATTATGTGCTGCTTACGCGGCCCAACCCTTTGACGAGGGGAAAGAAGAGCGTTGGCGTCCTACGACGCTCTGCCGGGCAGAGCAAAAGCTTGCAATGAATGAACTGCGGCGCGCGGGGTTGTTAACTGCGAGGCATAAAATATTGGGGGAAAAGCTGTATCAGATTCCAGTTGAACAATTATTAGTGCTAGAACAAGAATTCTTCCCATACCAACCTGAGTTTATTGAGGGTTATTCAGTGAATCTATCCATGGAGGCGGGTGCTGGACTGGCAGCAGATCTGTTTCGGGCCTTGCTGTTCATAGCTCGTGAAGGCTTGCCTTTGACCGCTAAGGGAATTATTCATAAAAAGAATTTAAATCGTTTAGCGGCTCAGCTTTCTTTTCAGGAAAAGCATTTAGCGGGGCTCTCTATGGGCACTCCTTCAAATGAAATGGATACCCTGTCAGCGTCTCTTGTAGTAGATATCATGTTGTGTCTTGGGCTTATTACCAGACTGAAAACAGGCTATAGACTTGCCAAGGATATGCTGGGACGTTGGTTGCAACTTCCTGAGACAAGAATGACTGACATCCTGTATGGGATTGTTATTCATCGTTTTGGAAGCATTGGGCCTGCCGATCAGCATTTTCGCTGTTTAATATCCAGCCCTGCTTTTCTAACAGAGAAATGGACAGCGTTGCCTGAGCTACTGGACTGGATGGCAAATATGAATTTAACTGGAACATTTGCCCGAAAAGAGCTGGAACAATCAAGCTTGAACTGGCTTCGTTGTCTAACAGGCTTTGGATGGTGTGAACTGGGGAGCACGCCTGAGGGTATCCAGTGTTTTCGCTGGACTGCTGCAAAACCGAAGCTGATGTACAGTAGCGAGTCCTTCCCTGATGCTGTGGCAGAGCATTCGAATGATCAGTTTATTGTGCAGCCCGATTTTGAAGTCCTGATTCCACCGGATGTTCTCTATACTGTGCGCTGGGTTTTAGCTGAATGCGCTGAACTTCTGCAAACAGATACGATGTGGAGCTTCCGACTGACTCGTGAGATGCTAGTGCATGCATCAGAGCGAGGGATGCCTCCAGAAGAAGTGATAGCTTGGATTAAAGATCATGCACTGGGTGATCTGCCATCTGTGGTGGAGCTGTCTTTAGAGCAATGGGGCAAGAGCATTGGCCGAACATCACTCTCTGAAGTGATTCTGTTGACTTGCCAGACGGAGGAGGACGGAGCGGCTATTGCAGCCCATCCGCGACTGCAAGATAGCCTTAAACGTATCGGACCGCTTCATTTCCTTGTATCTCCGGAGTCTGTGGAGCAGATGCGTAAGGAGCTGTTTTTAGCAGGATTGGCCCCTTCTAGGATGATTGGAGGACGTGAGGAAGAGGTGAACGCTGATTGGACTTCATTTCATCAACAAGCCGAAACCGAGCAAGATGTATACTCACTCCCAGTACTAAATGCTGAACTAAGGCTACTCCACAGCGGGAATCCATTTTTAAACTTACCTGTTATTTCTCCTGAGCAGGAGGAGGATATCTTATTAGGTGGAGAAAATGTGCCCCAGATCTGGAGCAAGGAATGGCGCCATTATCATAGCTCAACCGCTGAGAAAGTAATGGAGCAAGGTTTGAAATGGGGAATTAAGGTACGTTTTTCCTTAAAGGATCAAATGTTAGATTTCATCCCCTCTCGAATCAAAGGCAATCCTTGGAAGGTGGCAGGGTATCTGCTGTATAACGATGGTGAAACGGTTGAGGAAATAGAGCTGACCCCTGAAGACTGGAAGGAAATGAAGTTAGTTATTCCCAAAAGGCGAAGAAATTCCTCTTCTGCTGAACCGAGTGATTATGGTATGATAGAAAAGTCTACTGATTTCGGTAGAACATTAACGTAGAAAAGAGCTGAGTTCATGAGCGTAGCGGAATTAAATACGGTCGATATGGCTGAAGTGCTGACATACGCCTATGAATTAGGCGATATGATTAATCAATCCGCCGAAGTGTCGGATTACTTATACTGGAAAGGACGGGTTGATTCGAACCCAGAAATTCAGGCCATGGTCAAACAACTTCAAGCCAAGAAAGAGTTGTTTGAAGAAACACAGCGATTCGGACATTTTCATCCGAACTATCATTCAGCGAAGGATGAGGTTTCGGCAGTAGAAGCGGAATTGGAGAAGTTTGAAGAGGTCGCTCGTTTTAAGCAGGCGGAGAAGACTCTTGATGACATTCTACATTCCATGTCGGAAGCGATTGCTTTTTCAGTATCGGATAGCATTAAAGTACCAAGCAATGATCCTTCCCCTAAAGGTGGATGCGGTAGTGGGGGAAAATGCTCCTGCGGATAAGCTTCCCTTAGGATTTAGAGAGAGAAAGGCGGTTTAGCTTATGTTTGCGGAACGGACAGGATACATCATTTGGGTAAGTGACGTCAAAGCGGCACGCAACCTTGAGAAATACGGAACATTACATTATGTTTCTCGGAAAATGCATTATGCAGTGATGTATGTTAATGCAGAACGTGCCGAGGAAGTTATGAAGAATGTCCGCAGACTCTCCTACGTTCGTAAGATTGAAAGATCCTATCGTAACGAAATTAAGACAGAGTATACCAGTAATGGGCCGGACAAGTCCCGTAATTACGGTATGTAATTCTTGGAGATGAACAGGTGCTTAAGTAGCACCTGTTTTTTTATGCGCAGACCTCGGGTGACCGCGGTTTCTTCCGTACTCTGGAACTTGTACAACTTTCAGCAATAAGGTAAGATGACAACATTAAGTACATACAAAGACCCTTATGGTGGAGTGTGATGATGATGCGCAATAAAGGGACGGATTGGCCCAGTTCTTACGAGCCCTTCCACATCATGCTGAACGACTACAGGGTCGCTGACATCGTTATAACAAATCATGCGAAGAGTCGTTATTTGGACCGGATCAGTAAAGGTGTAAGCAATGACGAAGAGGTCGCCGCATGGATGTGGCAGTGCCTGATGCAGAATCGGCTCAAGCCCTTTTCAGACAGTGATTTTAACGCGTATTTAATTGACGATGACTCTGTAGTAATCGCTGAGTTCACGGAATTGCTAGGTGAAAAAAATATTTCAGGTCAGCCATTATATTCTATGATCATCGTTTCGTTTCTTGGGAGAATCTCTGTGACACCACAGTTGAGAGATTTAAAAACTTACTTTTCGCTGCTGCACAATTCCCGCCGCACTAAGCTAACGAAGAAGAAGCGCAAACGCAAATAGTGTATAAAGAACGAACAGGAGGCATGCGGCGGTAGCTGCATGTCCTTTTTGAAAATAAGAATATATAAGCTTCATATCGTACATAATCCTTAAGTTTCTTTTATAGATAGCACAAGGAGTTGCAGAGCATGAACTTTCATCAATTACATATTTTTTATACTGTCTTAGAGCGAGGAAGCTTCTCGGCAGCGGCGCAGACATTACATATGACTCAACCAGCAGTGACCATGCAAGTACAGGCGCTAGAGGATTATTTTGGAACCAAGCTCTTCAATCGTTCTACCAAAAAAATCGTACTCTCCGAAGCAGGGCATACCCTAATGCCATACGCGATCCGTAGCATCCAATTGATGCGTGAGACGGATCAAGCGATGTCGGCATTTACGCATATGCTGGAAGGGCGCTTGCAGCTTGGGGCAAGTCTTACCATTGGGGAGTATGTGCTGCCAAGGCTCTTAGGTCCTTTTGGGAAGCAATATCCGAACATTTCAATCATGATGAAAGTCATGAATACCTCGCAAATTATGGAGGAAATCCTAAAACATCAGTTGAATTTTGGATTAATTGAAGCGTCGGTGACACATCCTGATATGGTGATTGAGCCGGTAATGGGGGATGAATTGAAGTTGATTGTGCCCCATGATCATCCGCTTGCAGACCAGCAAGAGGTCACTTTGGAAGAGGTGCTTAAGCACCCTTTCGTCCTGCGTGAGCAGGGCTCAGGAACGCGGCGTGTGATGGAAGAACAGCTGTTCTCGAAGGGGCTTGATCCGGGATCAATGAAAATAGTGATGGAGCTTGGTAGTACGGGTGCTGTGAAGTCGGCAGTAGAGGCTGGTCTTGGGGTTACAATTATCTCGACTTCTTCTGTTAAACATGAGGTTGCGCTTGGACTACTGAAAATCGTGAATATCTCGGATGCCTCATTTAAAAGACAGTTCTACGCCATACATCTAAAATCGACACTGCTGCCGATTTCTGCAGTGACGTTCTTGACCTTTTTGCGCGAGCATTCGAATGTTAACTAAAGTAATATGACCTGAGGCAGGGAAACTTGAAACTAGCGGTAGAGGTGATAGAAATGGAGAATGAAACTAGACTAGATCAACTAAAGGGCGACAGATCGGAGAATATTGACGCCTCACGATGCGATCTTCACACGCATACTCAAGCCTCTGATGGCATGCAGCCACCGGAGGAAAATGTACGTCTCGCTAAAGAGAAGGGACTAATCGCAGTTGCCATTACGGATCATGATACTGTGGCTGGTGTGAAGGAAGCTCTCGAAGCAGGAGAGAAGTACGGAATCACTGTTGTACCGGGTGTAGAGATCAGCACTCGTGCTGGAGGAAAAGATATTCACGTCCTTGGATACTACGTAGATCCAGCAAATGATTTGTTTCTTTCCCGTTTGGAAGGGCTAAGAGAAACCCGGGCACTAAGGAATGAGGCGATCATCTCTAAATTACGTGGTCTTGGGATTAAGATTACGCTTGAGGCAGTTGTCGCGGGGATTGGACGGGAACTGAAGCCTGATGAGAGTATTGGTCGACCACATATTGCTGATGAGCTGGTTCGTCTTGGTGCAGCTACGGATATGAGAGATGCGTTCAATAAGTATTTAGCCGAAAGTGCAGCAGCTTACGTGTCACCTCCACGAATCACGCCTGAGGAAGCCTGTAATTGGATTATTGAGGCAGGTGGGTCTCCAGTATTGGCGCATCCGGGTCTATATGGTGACGATCAGTTGGTTCGAGGCATATTGGAGCGGGGGACCTTTAAAGGAATTGAGGTTTATCATTCGGATCACAAACCCGCTGATTCAGAGCGTTACCTAACCATGGCTGAAGAGTATAGCTTGATTATAACCGGCGGCTCGGATTTTCACGGTGCCCGCCAAGGTGTTGTATTCCATGGAGATATCGGTAGCGTTACGGTTCCTTTCCATGTGCTGGATCAGTTGAAGAAGCTTGCTGACGTATAGCGCAACTCAAATCAATAAGTGATTTATTAGTTTTAGATTGCACTTTGTGCAATAGGATCGCCATTGCAGCTTGGAAAAAACAAGTCTATTGCACTTAGTGCAATCAAAATGAGGATTAATCCCTCAATGAGTGATTTTAAGAACTTCTATTGCACAAAATGCAATCAAAATCATTTTGTGCAAAAACTAAGCGCATTCTGTTGCACATAATGCACTAGAATAACTTCATGACTAAGCAAAGGTCTTGTATGCTTGGCAGAATACGAAAACCGGCTGTCATCCATACAAGGACGACAACCGGTTCTTTTTGTTACTTAGCTTCTCAACGTATTTGGAAGGCTCTTAATGCGATCTTCATCTGGAGTGACAAACAACGTCTTTTGATGATCGTAGATCACAAATCCAGGTTTGGAGCCACTCGGTTTACGTACATGGCGGATCAAAGTGCAGTCTACAGGCACACTGCTTGACTGCTTCGCTTGACTGAAATAAGCGGCAAGCTGAGCTGCTTCTTCCAGTGTGGCATCTCCAAATTCCTCACTGCGAATGACAACATGAGAACCAGGGATATCCTTGGTATGCAGCCAAGTGTCATTAGGTGAAGCCAGTCGATTAGTGACGTATTCGTTCTGTAAATTGTTTTTTCCGACATAAATGTCGATGCCTTCAGACGATGTGAAGACCTGCAGTGTAGGTCTGGTTGCTTTTTTCTTTTTCTTGCCTTTTTTGCTTCGGTCGCGCAGGTATCCTTGACTTACAAGCTCGTCGCGGATCTCTTCAATGTCATTCAATGAAGCATGGGCTAGCTGTTGAAGTAAACTTTCCATGTAGGATATTTCCTCATGGGTCTTAATCAGCTGCTCATTAATGACAAGGAGGCTGTTTTTATATTTATTGTACTTTTTAAAATAACGTTGTGCGTTATCCGATGGGCTTAATAAAGGGTCCAGTGGGATGACCATCTCTGCCTGATTTTCGTCATAATAATTGACCAATGAGGCTTCTTTAGCTCCTTTGGACACGGCATGTAAGGACGCGAATAGCAATTCACCCCAAATGCGATAGCGATCTGCGTCTTGCGCTTCGTCTAGATCCTTCTGCAGATTGGCAAGCTTCTTAACGTTTTTGCTGCGTTCGTTGCTCAGGAAACGGATCAAATCACTTACCCGTTGCTTTACCGTATCACGTTCGGCTTTATCCCCGTAATAATCCTCCATACACTCACTGATTGAGTTATATTTCTTCGCATTTTCACCCAATAGAGTTAACGGAATCGCGGAAAAAATCATTTTCCCTTTCGCATTCGCACCTGAAACTGGAGAGAATTCGCAATCAAGTACGGATCCCATAACAGACTGGAAGGCGTCCCATAATTTTGCTGGAAATTCTGCTGCAGATCCCTGTGTATCATCTATCGCAAGGATATTTCTGAGACGAAGAGCAATCTCTCCGGCAACAAGTGGGCTCATTCCGCTGAAAGCATGCACCATCCAGCCTACCGGGTCAGCTGATGGGGAAGGACCGCCTGAGCCGTCAGGTTTCTGCTCAACCTCTTCTTTTGTAATCAGGTTAGCGAGCTCACCTTCGATGATTTCTTCCGGTTCAGTCTCCTTCTCATCTTCTTCCAGTAGAACGGATTCTTCAGCAGCTGTGATCAAATTGAGAAATCGTTCTTTGTCGATCTCCAGAGGGTTCAGCTTGTGTTGCTGAGGGGGCTCTGTGTAAGCGACGCCGGGCATTACGATCCGGTAGCTACTGATCGATGGAGTAACATGATGAATGCCGTCTATGATCGTTCCAGTGCTGAGATCTGTAAGGATGATATTACTATGCCGTCCCATGAGCTCTATGATGATCTTTTTGGCAGAGACGTCTCCAAGCTCGTCTCTAGTCTTAACGTTTATGTGAATAATTCGTTCCATGCCTACCTGAGTGATACTCTCGATAGCCCCACCTTCACAATGCTTACGCATGAGCATGCAGAACATAGGTGCTTCTGATGGGTTTATGCTGCTTCTTTCTGTAAGATGCAGACGCGGATATGTCGGATTAGCAGAGAGCAATAGCTTGCCACCGCCGCCGGCACCCCGCAGGTTAAAGATAAGATCGTGATTGTTCGGTTGATATATTTTGCCTATGCGCGCACCGATGAATGATTGCAGTTCGTGCACGATAGCTCGGGTAACAATACCGTCTAATGCCATGATAAAGCTCTCCTGTCGACGTGAAATGAATTTCTAAAAAATATAAGAAAGTATAAGTTTCACATCATACTTTATATCTTATATTTCTTGTTTAAACGCTTACCGCCCTTATAAGAACGCCGAAGACGTTTAAGCTTACCTCTCTATGATGCCATACTTTGGGACATTCGCGCAAAAGGGGAATTGGTTAGGCGGTGATATTATTGGACGACCTTGAATACACTTGGTCATGAACAGGTGGAAAAGCTGTGCGCCGCCGGAAGTCAAGAAACGACCGGGAGGGAAAGAAAAGTCATGGAACAAAACAGTTGGCACCGGCTCGGTGCAGAAGAGCTGCAGAAAATGTTCAATGTCCATCCGAGGACGGGCCTCAGTGGAGAGGATGCCGCGGAGCGACGGAAGCAAAATGGGTATAACGAGCTGTCCGAAGGAAAGACCGTATCCCCGTTTACCCTGCTGTTGAACCAGTTTAAGGATTTCATGGTGCTTGTGCTTATGGGTGCGACGCTCGTATCCGGTTTGCTTGGCGAATATTTGGATGCCATCACGATCATCGCGATTATCCTTTTAAACGGAGCCCTTGGGTTTGTCCAAGAGTTCCGTGCCGAACGTTCGCTAAGAGCTTTAAAACAGCTCTCCGCACCTTCTGCCAAAGTACTGCGTGGGGGGAACAGCGAGGTCATTCCAGCAAAAATGTTAGTACCAGGTGATATTGTCTTGCTGGAGAGTGGTGATCGAATACCCGCGGATATACGATGGCTGGATTGCAGTTCTCTATATGTAGAGGAATCCGCGCTAACTGGGGAATCGCTGCCTGTCTCGAAGCATTCGGATGTGATCCACGCGGAGGAGATTCCGCTCGGCGATCAGAAGAATCTTGGGTTCATGGGCACAATGGTAACCAGGGGTACTGGTAAAGCTATCGTAATTCGTACGGGTATGGACACAGAGATGGGTAAGATTGCAGACCTGATCCAGAATACAGAATCTCAGGAAACTCCGCTTCAGCATCGTCTCGAGCAGTTAGGAAAAATTTTGATCTATGTATCACTAGGTTTAACTATTGTGGTTGTAGCAGCCGGTATTTTACATGGACAGCCTGCCACAGCAATGTTCTTGGCCGGGGTGAGCTTGGCGGTCGCTGCGATTCCGGAAGGGCTGCCAGCCATTGTAACCATCGCACTTGCGCTGGGCGTGCAGAGGATGATCAAACGAAAAGCTATCGTTCGTAAATTGCCTTCAGTGGAAACCTTGGGCTGCGCATCCGTTATCTGTTCGGACAAGACGGGCACATTAACACAGAATAAAATGACGGTGACCCGATTATGGACGGGCGGACGTGGGCTTGAAGTAACAGGTGAAGGTTATGCTCCGAACGGACAGGTTCTGGAGAAAGGTAAACCGGTAGATCTCAAAAATGATCAAAGTTTACGGCGGATGCTACAGGTGGGTGCTTTGTGCAGTAATGCGGAGATTATCGAGACCTTTCCGACCGAAGTGCGAGGTAAGCGTAAAGGGAAGGATAAGGACATTGTAGTTGATAAATCTTCTGACAGCTCATCGAGCTGGGAACTCAAAGGAGATCCAACGGAAGGAGCTCTAGTAGCACTTTCAGGGAAGATGGGCTTGACTGCCCAGACACTAGCCGTAACATACTCCCGTGAGAAGGAATTTCCTTTTGATTCGGAGCGGAAGTTAATGTCAGTTATTATTGGTCATCCCGGAGGACGGATGGTATGTACGAAAGGCGCGCCAGATGTACTGCTCAATCGTTGTTCGTATATGCTCTGGGAGGGCGGTGTAGTGCCTTTAACGCCAACATTGCGGCAGAAAGTACTCGATGCCAATGAGCAAATGGCTTCAGGTGCACTTCGTGTCCTAGGTATGGCTTATCGTGATATGCGCTCAAGTGAAAAAGTGGATAGTGAAAAGGATGCGGAGGGTCAACTTGTCTTTATCGGATTGGCTGGAATGATTGATCCACCGCGGCGTGAAGTTCGCGATGCCATTAGCGTCACACGCCGAGCAGGAATTAAGACTGTAATGATTACTGGGGACCACGGAACGACTGCAGAGGCCATTGCTCACCAATTAGGAATTTTGCAACGCGGGGGCACAGTACTAACAGGGGCTCAACTGACTCGGATGGATGATGATGAGCTGGATAAAGTATCGGACAATGTGTACGTATTCGCCCGCGTATCTCCAGAGCATAAGCTTCGTATCGTGAAGTCTTTGCAGCGTCGTGGTCATGTTGTGGCTATGACCGGAGACGGAGTCAATGATGCTCCAGCCATTAAAGCGGCAGATATAGGAATATCTATGGGGATCACCGGAACAGATGTGACCAAGGAAGCATCTTCATTAGTGCTAGGGGATGACAACTTCTCAACCATTGTTGCTGCCATTGAAGAGGGTAGAAACATCTATGAGAATATTCGTAAATTCATTCGATACCTGCTCGCATCAAATGTAGGGGAAATCTTGACCATGTTCTTTGCTATGATGCTCGGCCTGCCTCTGCCGTTAGTGCCTATTCAAATTTTATGGGTCAACTTGGTGACAGACGGACTGCCAGCGATGGCGCTTGGTGTTGACCAGCCTGAGAAGGACTTAATGGAGCATAAGCCACGTGGTGCGAAGGAAAATATTTTTGCCCGTCGTTTAGGATGGAAGATCATAAGCCGTGGATTTTTAATTGGTTTATGTACGTTAGGAGCATTTTGGCTAACCTTACGTGTAGCACCAGAGAATCCGGCGCAGCTGATTCGAGCACAGTCCGTAGCTTTTGCAACACTCGTTATGGCTCAGTTGATTCATGTCTTTGATTGCCGCAGTTCTCGTTCGGTGTTCCATCGAAATCCGTTCCAGAATAAGTACCTAGTTCTTGCTGTATTGTCATCCGTGATTTTGATGCTGGCTGTTATGTATATTCCATTTCTCCAGCCCGTCTTCAAAACAGTGCCGCTTAATTTCCGTGAATGGTGTCTAGTATTTGTAACAGCGGGGATTCCGACGTTCTTGATGGGTGCTGGCAGTGTTTGGGGTGGTAAACGAAATCGAGGTCGGAGCGTCAGTAATTCGATGATAAAAAGTACAAAAATTTCGGCATAAAGTTAATAGTATTGCTCCATTCCTAAAGGTATACTTGTTGCAGTTAACAGCTCGTATCTAACTTAACATAACCTTTAGGAGTGGACTTTCAATGGAATTCACAAAAATGCACGGCCTAGGCAATGACTTCATCGTAGTTTTCGGCGAGCAAGAGCTACCAAGTAATGCGGCGGATCTTGCTGTTACGCTATGCAATCGATTCTTCGGAATTGGTGCGGACGGACTTGTATACATCCTTCCGTCTGAACGCGGCGATTACATGATGCGCATTATGAATTCTGATGGCTCGGAAGCGGAGCAGTGCGGAAATGCCATTCGCTGTGTATCTAAATATGTTTACGATCATGGCCTGGTAAACTCCGAGCAGATTGTTATTGAAACGATTGGTGCAGGAGAACAAAAGGTTACCTTGAATGTAAAAGACGGTGTGGTGGAAACTGTAACGGTTGATATGGGTGAACCTGTGTTGTCCGGCCTTCAAATACCGGTAGCTATTGATGCAGAACCCGTTCTCTCAGAGCCGATTGAATCGGACGGAACCGAATTTAAGTTTACTGCAGTATCTATGGGTAATCCTCATTGCGTTATTTATGTAGAAGATGCAGGTGCCTTCGATCTTGCGACATGGGGACCTAAGTTAGAAGTACATCCATTGTTCCCCAGAAAGGTAAACGTCGAGTTCGCGACGGTTCTGGATCGAGGCAGAGTAGATATGCGGGTATGGGAACGCGGAGCTGGACCAACACTTGCTTGTGGGACTGGGGCTTGCGCAACTTTAGTATCTTCTGTGCTCAATGGTCTGACAGACCGGGCGGCTTGGATTAGTCTAAAGGGTGGCGATCTCTATATTGAATGGAACGAAGATGATAACCATGTGTATATGACAGGTCCTGCTGAGGTTGCATTCACAGGCAGTGTTGCACTATAGAAAAAAACTATAAAAGGTGGTTCAAGAGAGCATTCTTGGACTGCCTTTTGTTGAAAGATAAGATAGTATAGGTTTCATACTATATATCATTTTTTTATTTCAAATAGAAACGGTAGTCGCCTTTAATAGACGACTGCCGTTTCTTCTTTTGAAAGCTTATCATACATACTGATTTATGATACATTAGTATGAAACTAATGAGTCAGGGGAGGATCTTGCAGTGAAGCCGGATTTACGTTCCGCATGGGGAAACAAAGTATTGGTCGGAGACGGAGCGATGGGTACCTATTTATATCAGAAGGGTTTCCCTGTCGGCATTTCCTACGAAGAATTAAATTTGACCTCTCCGGGGGTTATCGAAGATGTCCATCGCAGCTATATCGATGCAGGAGCAGTGTTGCTAGAAAGCAACACCTTCTCAGCGAATTTTGACAGGCTGTCCAAATATGGTTTGGAGTCCAAGGTTGAAGAAATTAATCGCGCCGGAGTAAGAATCGCTCGTAAAGCTGCTGGAGATACTGGATATGTATTAGGTGCTGTAGGCTCTATTCGTGCCGGTAAACGAGCAAATCTCTCATCCACAGAGTTGAAAAAGTATTTTACACAGCAGATTACAGCCTTGTTAGAAGAAGAAGTAGACGGCATTATGCTAGAAACCTTCTACGATGTCGAGGAACTGCATCTTGCGCTGAGAACAGTACGTAAACATAGTACTCTTCCTGTCATTTGCCAATTTGCTGTGGATGAATCGGCACGTACATTAGATGGTTTGACGCTGCCAGAGGCTTTTCGCATTTTAGAAGGTGACGGCGCAGATATCATCGGATTTAACTGTAATACTGGCCCGAACGGGATTAAGAGAGCACTAAAAGCGGTACAAGGCAATCTAATTCTGCCTACCTCGGTCTATCCGAATGCTGGCGTTGCGGATTATGTAGATGGAGAATATCGGTATGGAGCCTCACCGGAATATTTCGGACAGATGGCAGTTACTTTTGCAGAAATGGGCTGCAGAATTATTGGGGGCTGCTGTGGTACTACTCCGCAACATATTGCTGAAATTTCTTCTGCATTGAAAGATTACGTACCTCAGCCACTTCCAGAACCGACGCTTCCGACAGTGGAGCGTGTATCTTTGCAGGAGCATTTTGGCGAAGATGAGGGAAGAGATGGTCGTGAGCCAAACTTGGTTGATCTAGTAAAGGAACGTCATACGGTTATCGTTGAGCTTGATCCACCTCGTGATTTGGATATCGGCAAGTTCATGAAGGGTGCAGAAGCGTTGAGAAGAGCAGGCGCGGATGCGCTGACACTCGCCGATAACTCACTGGCTGTTACACGGATGAGCAATATGGCTTTGGGCCATTTGGTGCATGCTAAAACTGGACTCCGTCCCCTAGTGCATATTGCTTGTCGTGATCGTAATCTGATTGGTACCCAATCGCATTTGATGGGTTTTGATGCACTCGGAATTGATCATGTGTTAGCGGTGACTGGAGATCCAGCGAAATTCGGAGATCTTCCCGGCTCAAGTTCGGTTTATGACTTAACCTCTTTTGAGATTATTCGTATGATTAAGCAGTTGAATGATGGCATTTCCTTCTCAGGCAAACCGTTGAAGCAGAAAGCTAATTTTGTTATCGGTGCTGCCTTTAACCCGAATGTTAAACATTTAGATAAGGCCGTACAGCGACTGGAGAAGAAAATTGCCTCTGGTGCAGATTATATTATGACTCAGCCTGTTTATGATCAGGAGCTTATCGTAAAGATCGCTGAGGCAACTGCACATTTGGATATTCCCGTGTTTATTGGTGTGATGCCACTGGCTAGTGGGCGTAATGCAGAGTTCCTGCATAACGAGGTTCCGGGAATCCAGCTTACGAATGAAGTCCGGAATCGCATGAAGGGACTTGAAGGGGAAGCAGGAAGAGCTGAAGGGGTCGCCATCGCTAAAGAGTTGTTAGATGTTGCTACGGCTCATTTCAATGGGATCTATTTGATGACACCGTTTATGTTCTATGATATGAGTGCACAGTTGATCGAGTATGTATGGGAGAAATCAGGACGTAAATTGTCCCCCTTGTTTCGCTAGTAATAATCAATTACAATAGTGTAATGGATGTGATTCCGTTGTCATTTAGCATGACCGGATACGGTCAATCGTCCCTGCAATTCGGCGGCTACAAGATTATGTTCGAAGTGAAATCGGTGAATCACCGGTACTGCGAAGTTGTACTGCGGATGCCCCGGGATTGGACGGGTTATGAGGATGTGCTGAGAAGAAAGGTTCAGCAGCACGTCAAACGGGGAAGGATAGATGTTACCATCAATAGAGAGCACGATGAGTCGTCTTCCGGACCGGTTCTGAATCGCTCTACTGTCATGACTTATCTTAAGGCAGCAGATCAGCTTAAGAACGAGTATGGTTTGTCCGGTGAGTTGACTCTACGTGATATACTTTCTATACCCGGTATTATGGAAAGCAAAGATGAGGCTGCGGGTGCCGTGTCCGCGGCCTTAGAAGACTACTCTGAAATGTTGGAGACGGGACTTGAACAGAGTTTGCAGTCTCTGCTAGAGATGCGCGCCCGTGAAGGCAGTTTTCTAGCCGCTGATATTGAACAGCGTCTCAATCATCTCGAGACCATGCATGCTGAAATGGTCGAACTTGCACCTGTTGTAGTCATTGAATATCGTGACAAGCTTCGTCATCGATTAAATGAGTTAAATGATGGGACGTTCGCTTTTGATGAGCATAAATTCGGGATGGAAATCGCTATTTTTGCAGATCGCTGTAATATTGATGAAGAGTTGACCCGGTTGTATAGTCATTTCGAACAATGCAGAGCCCTCCTGAAGGGGAAAGGACCGGTAGGACGCAAGCTGGATTTTCTCATTCAGGAGATGAACCGGGAGACGAATACAATCGGATCGAAATGTAATCATTTAACACTCGTGGGTCTTGTGCTAGACATGAAAGCGGAGCTGGAGAAGATTCGCGAACAAGCGGCAAACATAGAGTAACCGGGAACAGGCAATAGCATAGAACTTTTATGGGGGGAACTACCGGAACATGGCAATCAAACTTATCAACATTGGCTTTGGGAATATTGTGTCCGCCAATCGCATTATTTCCATCGTCAGTCCGGAATCTGCACCAATCAAACGTATTATCCAGGAGGCTCGAGATCGACATATGTTGATCGACGCCACCTATGGCCGACGGACTCGTGCCGTAATCATTACAGATAGTGATCATGTCATTCTGTCGGCTGTACAGCCGGAGACTGTGGCGCATCGCTTATCCAGTAAAGATGACGACAACGACGAATAACAACTAAATGGAGTGTATTATGTCAAAAGGATTGCTCATCATATTATCCGGACCTTCCGGCGTGGGTAAAGGTACTGTATGTACTGCGCTACGACCGAAGATGCCCGAACTTGTCTACTCAGTTTCTGCTACTACTCGCAGTCCACGTGCGGGTGAGGAAGACGGCGTGAACTATTTTTTTAAAAGCAAAGAGGAGTTTTCGGCTATGATAGATGCCGATCAACTGCTTGAATATGCGGAGTACGTAGGTAATTTTTACGGTACTCCACGTGATTTTGTAGAGAGAACTCTCAATAGCGGCAAAGATATTATTCTCGAAATTGAGGTTCAGGGAGCTCTCAAAGTCAAAGAAAAATTTCCTGAAGGTATTTTTGTGTTCCTTCTTCCACCTTCTATGGATGAGCTGAAGGACCGCATACGCGGACGGGGTACGGAACATCCAGATGTGATCGATCACCGCATGACTGTAGCGGAGGATGAGATTAATCTAATGCAGCATTATGATTATGCTGTTGTGAATGATGAGATTGATCTGGCCTGTAAGAGAATAGAAAGCATTATTATCGCCGAACATTGTAAAGTTAGAGAATGAATGCTGCAAGGCTGAAGGTATTACCAGTAAACTATGAAGAGGTGTCCCAGTGCTATATCCATCAATTGATGAAATGATGACCAAGGTTGACAGTAAGTATTCGCTCGTTGTAGCCGCATCACGTCGTGCTAGACAATTGCGTGAGGGTGGCAAGACAGATGTGAAGAACCCAAGATCGCATAAATTCGTCGGTGTTGCTCTTGAAGAAATTTACGAAGATCGCATTACGCTTACCCGCGGTGAAGAGTAGTCTCAAGCCTATTTAGATATGACCTTTTGTAGAAACGGATACCGCCTAGTTGTGATTAGGCGATGCCGTTTCTTCTTGGGTTATGGAGCAATTATTGGTCTTAATGAATGATGATAGCCCAAGACCGGGCTGTTTCTGACAACCGGAAGGTTGTTATTTTTTTCTCAAAATATAAAAAGTTTAAGAAATAGATCATTCGTTGTAAGAGTAGGGAACAGGGGGGAGATCATGTTGAAGAGCTTGAAGGGGAAGACTATTTTACTTGGGATTACAGGGGGAATTGCCGCTTACAAAGCAGCTGCCCTGACCAGTAAGCTTGTCCAAAAAGGAGCCAAGGTTCATGTCATTATGACAGCTTCGGCAAAGCAGTTCATTACAGAATTAACTCTACAGTCACTGTCGAAGCAACGAGTATATAGCGATACATTCCAGGAACGGGATCCATCCTCCATCTCACATATTGATTTGGCTGATTCGGCGGACCTTGTGATAGTAGCACCAGCAACTGCTAATATTATTGCTAAAATGGCGCACGGAATTGCGGATGATATGTTATCCACAACGTTACTCGCTACTACTGCACCTATAATGGTGGCGCCGGCTATGAATGTTCATATGTATCAGCATCCCGCTGTACTTAGCAATTTGGATACCCTCGCTAAACGAGGTGTTCAATTTATTGAGCCTGGTGAAGGTCTGCTGGCATGTGGTTACGTGGGTAAAGGACGTTTAGAGGAACCGGAGACCATTGTAAGTTATGTTGAGGACTTTTTTGCGTTGCAAGAAAGTGTGAAGACTAGTCCACTCAAGGGTAAAAAGATCGTCATCACAGCTGGTGGTACAGTAGAACGAATTGATCCGGTACGCTATATCTCCAATGATTCCTCCGGTAAAATGGGTTTTGCATTGGCACGTGCTGCACGTGCTATGGGTGCTGAGGTTGCCTTGATAGCTGCTCGAACTGATGAGGCGCCTCCGCAGGACCCGGATATTAATGTTATTCGTGTTCAATCCGCACAAGAAATGTATGATGCGGTTACTGCGCTGTGGGACAGCTGCGATATCATGATCAAGGCGGCTGCTGTATCGGATTACCGACCTAAACAAAGTGAGCCATCCAAAATTAAAAAAAGTGGAGATACGCTGACTCTTGAGCTTATAAAAACAACGGATATCCTGGAAACGCTAGGTAAGAACAAAGACAAGCAGTTCTTGATCGGCTTTGCGGCGGAGACGGGAAATACAGAATTTTATGCAAAGGACAAGCTGGTCCGCAAAAACTGCGATCTCATTGTTGCAAACAATGTAGCGGCTGCAGGAGCCGGATTCGGATCGGATACGAATATTGTATCGATTTATGACGTAGATGGATTGGTGCTCGAATTGCCACAATTGTCTAAGGATGAGGTCGCTCGCCGTTTGCTGACGCTCGTGGCAGAGCGAATTACTGGAGCTTCATTATAATGGATATTGCCAAGGTCATTGTGGATGTGCCTGTACGCAGCACTGACCGGCCATTTGATTATAGTATTCCAGAATCACTAAAGTTATGGATTGAAGTGGGCAGCCGAGTAGCGGTCCCGTTTGGACACCGCACGGTGCAAGGCTTTGTCGTTTCTCTGGAGTCAGGTGAAACAGTAGTGAATCCTGGTCTTAAGGCTATTCAAGAAGTGCTGGATTTGCTTCCACCTTTATCTCCTGAATTAGTTGAACTAGCGGACTGGATGAGTAAAAGATATGCATGCAGACGAATTTCAGCGCTGCAGGCGATGCTGCCCACCGCTCTAAAAGGGAAGGCAGAACGACTGATTTCGCTAGGAGATGTGGAAGAAGATACAGCATTTTCTGATGATGAGCTATTCCCTATGTTTGCCGATACAGGGAACGAGGAACGACTAATTACTGAATTTATTGGACGTAATGGCGAAGTTTCCATGAAGCAGCTTACCCGTGCATTTCCGGAGGCTGCGGAGACGGTAAAGTTCATGCTAAGACGTGGAGTTCTTGTGGAAAGCCAATCGATTAAAGATAAAATGGGCAAGAAGAAGCTCAAAGCAGTAGATCTTGCGATAGGGATTACGGCTGCTCGTGAGGCGTTGAATAAATTCCCAAAAAAGTCCGCGCGACAGAAGGAAGTACTTAGCTTTCTGATTGAAAGGGAAGCTACACTCCCAATGGCGCTTAAGGAAGTCTTGTCTGCACTTCAAGTGACAGCAAGTACCGTGAAAGGTTTAGAGGAAAAAGGCTTTATCGAAATCAGTGAAATCGAAGTCTATCGCGACCCTTATCAAGGACGTGATTTTAAGCCTACTACGCCTCTGCCACTTACAGCAGAGCAAGAGGTTGTATACACACGTATTTCACGAACGTTAGAAGAACAGCTTCACGAAGTTTTTCTGTTACATGGCGTTACGGGGAGCGGTAAGACAGAAATCTATTTGCAATGTATCAAACGTTGTTTGGATCAGGGTAGACAGGCCGTAGTGCTCGTCCCAGAAATCGCATTAACGCCGCAGATGGTGGAGCGCTTTAAAGGGCGTTTCGGAAGTGGTGTCGCGGTAATGCATAGCCGATTATCTGTTGGCGAACGTTATGATGAGTGGCGCAAAATCCGTGAAGGAAAGGCTACGGTTGCCGTTGGCGCCCGTTCAGCGGTGTTTGCACCGTTCTCTAACCTAGGTTTGATTATTATGGATGAAGAGCATGAGACCTCATATAAGCAGGAGGAAAATCCGAAATATCATGCCCGTGATGCAGCGATTCGCAGAGCCGAACAGTGTGGGGCAGCCGTGATTTTAGGCTCCGCCACGCCTTCGTTAGAAAGCTATCATGCTGCTAGAGCGCAGAGTGATATTCATTTTTCACCAGTACTTCTAGAGATGCCTACCCGTGCGCTTGGTAACGAACTACCTAAGGTAAATGTCGTGGATATGCGGGAAGAGCTTAAAGAAGGTAATCGCTCGATGTTCAGCCGAAAGCTTCATTCTGCATTGGCTGAAAGACTGGAACGTGGAGAACAGACCGTGTTATTGCTTAACCGTAGAGGTTTCTCGACGTTTGTCATGTGCCGAAGTTGTGGATATGTAGCAGGCTGCCCGGAGTGTGATATTTCATTAACGTACCATAGTCGTAGTGACAATTTACGTTGTCATTATTGTGGTCATGCCGAACCAGCACCTAAGCTTTGTCCAGAGTGTGGAAGTGAGCATATCCGGTTCTTCGGAACGGGGACGCAGCGGGTGGAAGAAGAGCTTGGTAAGTTGTTCCCTGGGATACGGGTGATTCGTATGGACGTGGATACAACGACAGAAAAAGGTTCACATGAGAAGCTGCTGAATCAATTCAGAGACAAGAAAGCGGATGTTCTGCTAGGCACTCAGATGGTAGCGAAAGGTTTGGATTTTCCTGACGTAACTCTTGTTGGCGTAATTACAGCAGATTCAGCGTTGAACTTGCCCGATTTTCGTGCAGCGGAGAAGACCTTCCAATTGCTTACACAAGTTGCTGGAAGAGCAGGTCGGCATCAGCTTCCGGGTGAGGTTGTAGTTCAGTCCTATACACCTGAGCATTATTCGATTATTCATGCAAGCGGGCATGACTATCTCTCCTTTGTAAGGGAAGAGCTGAAGCATCGCAGAGGGCTACATTATCCACCTTATTGCAGACTGGTACTCGTTACATTATCCCATGAGCAGTTACCGCTATTACTTCGGATGGCAGAGAATTACGCTATGAATCTGCAAGGGAAGGCTAGAAATCTAAGATGGTATGGGAGTCTAGATAAGCTAACCACGGATGTACTAGATCTGTTAGGTCCCGTAGCTTCTCCAATCCCTCGCTTAAAGGGTAGATATAGATTCCAATGTATGATAAAATGGCGCGGCACCATCGATGTGATAGGGCTTGTTCGACAAGTGGCTGAGGAGTTGGAGGATTCTGTAAGGGATACAGGGCTCCAGATCAGCATTGATGTTGATCCGCAAATGTTGATGTAAATCGTTATCATGTTACAATGTAAAAAAAGAGCTAGATCAATAAACTCTAAATATAGAGATGTACAGAACGGGAAGGTGTTTTTAATGGCGATACGTATGATCGTTAAGGAACCGGATGAAGTGTTGCACAAAATAGCAAAAGAAGTAACTGTAGTTACACCTAATGTTAAAAAATTGTTAGATGATATGGCTGATACGATGTATGACGCTGAAGGTGTAGGGCTGGCGGCTCCACAAGTTGGCATTTTGAAGCGCCTAATTGTGGTGGATGCAGATGAAGAGCACGGGCTGATCAAAATGATTAATCCGGAAATCATCGGTACAGAAGGAGAGCAGCTAGGTCCTGAAGGATGTCTTAGTATTCCCGGGTTGAATGGTGATGTACGCCGTGCAGAGACTGTAACCGTACGTGGTCTTAACCGTGAGGGAAAAGAAATTACCATTACCGGCAGTGGTTTACTTGCGCGGGCTTTTCAACATGAGATTGACCATCTGAACGGAGTACTGTTTACGGATATCGCTGAAAAAGTATACGAGATGACAGCTGAACTGAGCGAGACTGAGGAGTGAGGATATGAAGATTGTATTCATGGGAACCCCAGCCTTTGCGGTGCCAAGCTTGCAAATGCTGATGGATGAAGGCTATGAAGTTGTAGCAGTTGTCACCCAACCAGATCGACCGCAAGGACGTAAAAAGATCTTGGCTCCTTCACCAGTTAAAGAAGCCGCATTATCTCTCGGTTTACCTGTGCTCCAGCCTGAACGGATGCGCAAACCTGAGGCTGTCGCAGAGCTAGCTGCATATGAGCCTGATCTAATTGTTACCGCTGCATATGGTCAGATTTTGCCAAAGGCTGTATTGGATTTGCCGCGTAATGGTTGTGTGAATGTTCATGGTTCACTGCTACCTAAATACCGGGGGGGCGCACCAATTCAACGCAGTATCATTAACGGTGAGAAAGTTACCGGCGTTACCTTGATGTATATGGCTGAAGGACTTGACACTGGAGATATGATCTCGCGCGTCGAGGTGGCTATCGAGGATGAGGATACTTCCGGCACGATGTTCGAGAAGCTTAGCCTTGCTGGACGTGATCTCTTGAAGTCTGAAATGCCGCGATTAGTAAACGGCCTTGTTCAAGCGACTGCGCAAGACGACAGTCAAGCGACCTTTGCTCCTAACCTAAATCGTGAGGATGAGCGTTTGGATTGGAACGCTGGCTCACGTGATAACTATAATCGAATTCGTGGATTAGTACCTTTTTCCGGTGCGTTTACGCTTTGGAATGGAGAGACCTTCAAAGTATGGACTTCAAAAATTCCTGCTGAGCGGAAATCAACTGACAGTGCGCCAGGAACGGTACTTTCGGTCACTGAACATGGTGTCGAGGTTAAGACTGGAGACGGAAGTCTGCTGCTAACTACGGTTCAACCTGCTGGTAAAAAAGCGATGAGCGCTGCGGACTTTAGCCGTGGCGGTGTCATGAAACCAGGGACGGTGTTAGGTTGAGCGCGGGCGGTAACGGTGCAGGCCGAACAGGAGTAAATCATAATTCGGGCAATAGCAACGGTAAAGATCATAAAGCATTGGGTGGTAAAAAGGGCGGCACCGGAAATAAAGGTAACACTGCTGCAGCTTCTGCCCGCGATATCGCACTTGATATACTGGTTAAGGTTGAACAGCAAGGGGCTTACAGCAACTTATTGTTGAACAGTAGTCTGCAGAAGTCTGCACTCAGCAGAGAAGATGCTGGACTAGTTACAGAGCTTGTCTATGGTACCATCTCTCGGATGAATACACTTGATTATGTGCTCGAGGAATTTGTTAGCAAAGGGATCGCTAAATTGCAGCCCTGGGTGCGTAATTTACTGCGTCTAAGCTTATATCAAATTATGTATTTGGATCGCATACCATCTCATGCAGCTGTAAACGAGGCTGTTAATATAGCTAAGAAAAAGGGCCATCAAGGGATTTCGGGTATGGTTAATGGCGTGCTTCGTAGTGTGCTGCGCGCTGGAGATTTACCGGTAATACCTGATGGATTGAGTCCTGCGAAGCGGATATCCATCCAGTATTCCCATCCTATATGGTTAGTGAAGCGCTGGATTACCGAGTATGGTGTTGACACTGCGGAAGCTATTTGCGCTGCTAACAATGAGCCGCCCGCTGTCAGTGTACGCGTAAATACTACGATGATCAGCCGTGAAGCCCTGTTGAGTCAGATGATTGAACAAGGTCTTCAAGCTTCTGCTTCTAAAGTAAGTCCTTATGGTATTGTTGTAAAAGGCGGCGGTAATCTGGCTCTTTCATCCTGGTACCGGGATGGATATTTATCAGTTCAGGATGAAAGCTCCATGCTTGTAGCTGAAGCGGTTGCACCTGAGCCTGGAATGAGAGTGCTTGACTGCTGCGCCGCGCCTGGGGGCAAAACAGCCCATATGGGCGAGCTGATGAAAGATGAAGGATCTATTTTCGCTAACGATCTGCATCCACATAAAGCTAAGCTTATCTCAGATCAAGCTGCACGTTTAGGTCTCGAAACCGTAGTAACAGGCAGTGCAGATGCACTGGAGCTGGAGCATACCTTAGAGCATCATTCCTTCGATAGAATTCTTCTGGATGCTCCTTGCTCTGGGCTCGGTGTAATCCGCCGTAAGCCAGATCTCAAATGGCGTAAGCAGCCTGAGGATGTTGCAAGTGTAGCATCACTGCAGGGTCAGCTGCTGCAGTCGGTTTCTAAACTGCTGAAACCGGGTGGTGTTCTGGTTTATAGTACCTGTACGACTGAACAAACGGAAAATAGTGAGGTCGTAGCTGCATTTTTGAAGCAAAATCCTGATTTCACTTCTATAACTTTTACTTCCCCGCTGTGGGGGAGATTGGAAGGTACCGCGCTGGCTGAAGGTGAGGGGATTCAGTTATTGCCACATCATTATGGCAGTGATGGGTTCTATATCTCCAAGCTTCAAAGAGTCTTGTAATATAGCAAATTTACTGACAATTGTTGTATCTTCCGCCCGCCGGGCTAACGTACGGCGGGCTATTTCTTTTACCGTTCTGAAATTTGTGTTAAAATAGGAAGAATGAGAAATAATACGCATATCCTTATGAAAGAACAGGTGCTAATAATAATGAAACCTTTAATATATGATTTTTCTTTAGAAGAGTTACAGCAATGGGCGAAAGATAACGGTGAGCCTGCTTTTCGTGGTGGACAGATTTTTGATTGGTTGTATGTAAAACGTGTAAGTGACTTCGAATCCATGAGCAATTTGTCTAAAGGACTTCGTCAGAAGCTGAACGAGCAATTCTCCATTGCAGCGCTCACTGAGATTACTAAAATGGAATCGAAAGATGGAACTGTAAAATTCCTGTTTGGATTGCATGATGATCATGCGATCGAGACAGTTATCATGAAACATAATTATGGCAATAGCGTTTGTGTAACTACTCAAGTAGGCTGCCGAATCGGCTGTACTTTCTGCGCCTCTACGCTTGGTGGATTGAAACGTGATTTGACAGCGGGTGAAATTGTAGCTCAGGTTGTACGCTCTCAACAGATCTTGGATGAGCGGGGGGAACGTGTCAGCAGTATTGTTATCATGGGTACTGGTGAGCCGTTTGAGAACTATGATGCAACAATGAGATTCTTGCGTCTAATGATTCATGAGAAAGGTCTAAATATCGGACAACGGCATATTACTGTTTCCACTAGCGGTATTGTGCCGAGCATTTATAAATTTGCAGAAGAAGATACACAGATAAATTTGGCGATTTCGATTCATGCACCTAACGACAAACTGCGTTCGAAGCTAATGCCGGTTAACCGCCGCTTTCCGTTTGATGATGTGATTGAATCTTTACGTTATTATCAAGCTAAGACGGGTCGACGTGTCAGCTTTGAGTATGCATTGATCGGCGGGGTGAATGATCAGCCGGAGCATGCTGAGGAATTAGCAGGTGTGCTTAAGAACATGCTGTGCCACGTCAATTTGATTCCAGTAAACCACGTGCCAGAGCGCAAATATGTACGTACTTCACGCAATGATATCTTTGAGTTTCAACGTATTTTGGCTGACAACGGCGTGAATGTTACCATTCGCCGTGAGCAAGGCCATGATATCGCGGCCGCATGCGGACAGCTGCGTGCCAAACATATGGAGTTGGGGTGAGGATATTTGATCAGAACAGTTCATGCCAGCGATATTGGCCGGGTGCGCTCTGTCAATGAGGATTCGGTCTGGATCGGCGCGACGCGCTACGGTTATACACTCGGCATAATTGCCGATGGGATGGGTGGACATCAGGCTGGTGAAACCGCGAGCAGGCTTGCTTTGGAGACGATGAGGAATACCCTAGACGGGCTCCTGCCTGAGCTTCAGGACGAAGCACTGCGTGATGCGTTATCAGCTGCTATTTTGGAAGCTAACAGCACTGTCTTCAAGGAGGCTTCCAGCGACGAGAAGTACCACAATATGGGTACTACTATCGTTGCTGCCCTGATGAATGGTTCAAACGGATATATTGGCCATATCGGAGACAGCAGAGCCTATTTAATAAAGGACAGTGCAGCAGTTCAATTAACCGAAGATCACACGCTAGTCAATGAGCTGTTCAAGAACGGTCAGATCAGTGTGGAGGAATTAGATAATCATCCAAGACGGAATGTGCTGACGAGAGCACTTGGAACAGATGCTGAGGTGCTGGTTGATTTAGCCCCTGTTACCCTGCTACCTGGGGAACTTTTGCTTCTGTGCAGTGATGGTTTAAGTAATTTTGTTAACAATGAGCATTTGGGCAAGGTAGCGGGAATACATGAGATACCGTTAGAGGAAAGAGCGGACCGCTTACTTCAGTTGGCACTGCTTGCTGGCGGCGGCGATAATATTAGCGTCGCTTTGTTAGAACATCATGGAGAGGCCGCTGTGCCCGAAACAAAGGAGTGGGATTGATGATCGGTCACGAACTGGGCGGCCGTTACCAAGTCATCGAACGGATCGGCGGAGGTGGAATGGCGCTCGTCTATAGAGCACATGACATTCTTTTAAACCGAAACGTCGCCATTAAAGTATTGCGTAATCAATTTGTGCATGACGAGGAATTTATCCGCCGTTTTAGGCGTGAGGCGCAATCAGCCGCATCTTTGTCTCATCCGAATGTGGTTAGTATTTACGATGTAGGACAAGAAGACGAAATTCATTATATTGTCATGGAATATATTGAGGGCAAGAATCTTAATGAAATTATAAAAGAACGAGCGCCATTACAGGTTGACGAGTCCGTAAGGATCGCTTCACAAATCTGTGATGCACTTGATCACGCTCATCAGAATCAAATTATTCATCGGGATATTAAACCACATAATATATTGATCGGGCGCAATGGCCGGGTGAAGGTAACGGATTTCGGTATTGCTCGTGCGGTAACATCTACTACCATTACTCAGACAGGCTCTGTAGTAGGTTCCGTTCATTATTTCTCACCAGAGCATGCTAAAGGTGTCTCAACAGGAGAGAAATCCGACCTGTATTCATTAGGGATTGTACTCTATCAAATGCTTACCGGAAGTCTTCCATTCTTAGGGGAGAGTCCGATTAGCGTAGCTCTAAAGCATCTGCAAGAAGAGTTTGAAGAACCAAGGCTCTTAAACCCACTTATTCCGCAAAGCGTTGAGAATGTAATTCTAAGATCGATGCGTAAAAATCCGGAGGAGCGCTATCAGTCTGCAAAGCAAATGCTGCAGGATTTAGAAACCTGCTTGTTGCCGGAGCGGCGTAGTGAAGCAAAGGTTCTCTTTAACGATGAGGAAGACGAAGATCGAACGCGGGTAATACCAGCGATTAAACCGATCCAAAGAAGCAATGGAAATCGTAATCATCGTCACGACCGGATGGATAATGATGAAGATGACGATGACGATCCGGTGCCTGTGAAAAAAGGTAAAAAACAATGGACTAAACCTGCATTATGGATTGGTCTAACTTTAGTGTTATTGCTGGCCATGGCCAGTCTCGTGTGGTACGTGAAATCCCAATTAGTTGTTCCGGAGGTATCGGTGCCTTACGTGGTCGGTAAACAGCTGGAACAAGCAAAGACTGAACTTGAGGATTTGGGGCTTGAGGTTGCTGATCCTATACTGTATGACTACAGTCCAAATTTCGAAGAGAATGTGGTCATGAAGCAAAGTAGGGAAAAGGACGCCAAAGTGAAAAAGGGAGCCTCCCTAATTTTGACTGTGAATACGGCGAAACCATTAACTAAGATGCCAAATGTAACGAACTACACTTTCGACGAAGCGGTTAAAGCGCTGATGGCAAAGGGTGTACCTCAGGATCAAATTAAGAATGCACCTCTCTTCGATGAAAATATGGAGGAGGGTAAGGTTATAAAGTCAGACCCAGCCTTTGACAGCGAGTTTGATCCAGAGACGATTTCAATCACCCTCTACGTTAGTAAAGGGGAAGAAAGTGTCACGATGCCAGACCTCATTGGTCAAACGGAGAGCGAAGCAAAGGCAACACTGGAAGCCAACAAGCTAGTGTTAGGTGATGTAAAGGAAGAATCCAGCTTCACAGTTGAAGAAGGGAAGGTAATGAAGACTTGGGCTTATGAAAAAGGTACCCCTGTTCCTCCTGGAACAGCGATTACTATTTACTTAAGTACAGGGTATCCACCTGAAGCCCTGAATTATACCTTTAATGTGCCAGTTGCTCCTGCTCAGGATGGAAAGAAGAGCAAGATTCGAATTGAGTTCGTTGATGCACGCAATAATGGTGAGAAACAAGATTGGGGAACGCGTACGATTGGAAAGAGTCAAGTGTTGTCCGTTAATCTGGTGCTTGCTCCGAATAAAGATGGTTCTGTTATTGTTACCCGAGATGGTGTACTTTTAGACACTTATGTGATCCCTTATATTGATGCGAAGAATGGCACGGTGCAGGAACCTGAGCCACCGACGGTTCCCACTCCGAAGCCGACTCAGACACCGATAGAACCGACACCTACTCCTGAACCGACCATTGAACCAGAGATTCTGCCTCCAAGTTCAGACAACGAAGGGTCTACTAATACTGGATCAGTCAATCAGACGGGATTCCTTACTAACAATTCGGTGAATAATGAATCGACCACTAATAGTAACAACATAATCAGTAATAAAAATGATGACAAGCATAATAATAAAAAAAACGACAAATCTAAAGATAAAAGCGATAATTAATCAGGGCAGAAGTGCTTGATAGTTGTGGCAGTGATGTGACCCGGGGATTTTCAAACTTGGGTCATTTTCGCAAAATCAGGAGAGGAAGGCTCACTATGTATGCCTGAAGGAATAATAGTAAAGGCGTTAAGCGGATATTATTACGTAAAACCGCTTCGCGAAGGATTAATTGCAACAGAGGAAGACTCAGTTCAATGCAGAGGCCGAGGCATACTTAAGAAAAAGGGGATCGCTCCTCTTGTAGGTGACCGCGTGATCTATATGCTGACTGAGCATGGTGAAGGGATGGTGGATGAGCTTCTCCCTAGAGAATCTGAGTTAATTCGTCCACCTGTAGCGAATGTAAGCCTTGCCGTTCTATTATTTTCTGTGCGGGAACCTGATATGAACCTGAATCTATTGGACAAGTTCCTAGTTCATATTGAGCACTCGGGACTGGAACCCTTAATAGTTCTGACCAAACAGGATTTGGCTAATGATAATGGTGAAGCCACTAAGTATGTTAAAGAGCTCTATGAAGATATTGGTTATGAAGTGATGGTTACAAGCTCAATTACAGGAGCTGGCAGTGATGAACTAAGAGAGCGGCTTACTGGTGGTATTAGTGTATTTGCCGGACAATCTGGGGTAGGAAAGTCGACCTTATTGAATCGTATTGTGCCAGGACTTAAACTGGAGACAGGTGAGATCAGCTTACGTCTGGGCCGTGGTCGTCATACTACCCGCCATGTAGAATTGATGGATATTGGCGGGGGCGGCTTTGTAGCGGATACCCCTGGTTTTAGTCAGCTTGATTTTCTTGAGCTTGGGGTTGAAGAGCTCTCTACTTGTTTCCGTGAATTTGCTAACTATGCTGGGGATTGTAAATTCCGTGGTTGTAGTCATCAGCATGAACCAGGCTGCCGAGTGATCGAGGCATGGAAAGCTGGGAATATCGCTGATAGCCGGTATGAACATTACAAATTATTTTTTAATGAAATGAAAGATAAAAAGCGGAGGTACTAAGTCATGATACGAATAGCACCATCTATATTGTCTGCCGATTTCGCAAGTTTAGGTTCAGAGGTTGCAGAAGCTGAGGTCAGTGGAGGGGATTGGATCCATGTGGATGTAATGGACGGTCATTTTGTGCCGAATATAACGCTTGGTCCACCAATCGTAAAAGCGGTCTCGTTACATACCAAACTTCCACTAGACGTTCACTTAATGATTGAGTCTCCAGAACGTTATATTTCTGATTTTGCTGCCGCAGGCGCTAGTGTGATTACTGTTCACGCTGAGGCTTGCGTCCATTTACACCGTGTGGTGCATCAGATCAAGGAATTGGGTCTTAAGGCAGGAGTAGCTATTAATCCGGGCACTCCGGCATCAGCGGTGCGTGAGGTGCTTGAGGATGTGGATATGGTTCTCGTGATGACCGTCAATCCTGGCTTTGGAGGTCAAGCATTCATTCCTAACACTTTGCGCAAAATTACTCAAATTAGAGAATGGGCGAATGAAGTCAATCCAGATCTACTTATTGAAGTCGATGGTGGTGTTTCGGAAGCTACAGCGCCATTGGTTGTCAGTGCAGGGGCGGATGTTTTGGTTGCAGGAAATGCAGTTTTTGGCCGGAGTGATCGTGCTGCAGCGATCCTTGAGATTCGAGAAGCAGCGGAAGCGGCACTTCGTTAAAAAAATAGGCTATTACGACTAAAGGTATAGGCCAAGTCCTTGACGCATAAATATGGTTACATGAGCAGAAATCTCATGTAGCCTTTTTTGTTTTGGCAGGGAGGACTGCAGTACGTTACCGTTAGAACAAGAAGAAAGTCTCCTGCGTACGGCATGAATTGATGGGAGGGTAAACCATGAAATTTTACACGTTTAAGCTGCCAAGGTTTTTGGGAGGTTTTGTTAAAGCGATTTTGAACACATTTCAGAAGAGTTGATTTTGGGTTTGGAACAGAAAAGAAAACATGAAAAAAAGCACCTTACAAATGTAAAGGGTGCTTTTTGCTTCATATGAGTGATCGCTCGGTCTTTAAAATTGCAAAAGACTAAACGCGTTCAACTTTACCGGCTTTCAAAGCACGGGTGCTGACGTACACGCGTTTTGGTTTACCGTTCACGAGGATACGGACCTTCTGAACGTTAACTCCCCAAGTACGACGGTTGCGGTTATTTGCGTGAGACACGTTGTTACCGCTGCTCGGTTTCTTGCCTGTTACTGCACATTTGCGGGACATAGATTACACCTCCTTATTCCTAACACCTGCATAAAACAATACTTATCTATAATATCACAGCAAATTTTGCTACGTCAACCGATTCAAAAACATTTATTTCTTTTAATACTTATAGTACAATGTAAATTAGTGCATTATGTCCTGTTAATCATAGAATGATTAGGCATGAAGTTAGGAAGGGGAATTCTCAATTGAGTAAGCGTTCTATAAACGGAACAGATTTTACCGCTATGGTATTGGCTGGAGCGGATAAGCTGCAACAGCATGCAGAACACGTCAATTCCCTAAATGTTTTTCCGGTTCCAGACGGAGATACCGGAACTAACATGAATTTGACGATGACCGCAGGTTCGAATGAATTGAAGAAAAATAATACAACGTCTGTCGGTCAATGTGCAGGTGTACTCTCTAAGGGCTTGTTAATGGGCGCACGGGGGAACTCCGGTGTTATTTTATCTCAATTGTTCAGAGGATTTAGCAGATCTGCAGCTCAACATGATGAGCTAAACACACAGCAATTTGCTGCTGCACTACAAAGTGGAGTGGACGCAGCCTATAAAGCAGTTGTAAAGCCTGTAGAAGGAACTATTCTTACAGTGGCTAAAGAGGCTGCAAGACATGCTGTCTACTATGCTCGCCGAACTACAGATGTTACAGAGCTCATGACAGAGGTATTGGCCAAAGCAAAGGAAGCCTTAGCCTATACGCCGGAACAATTGCCTGTCTTGAAGCAAGTCGGTGTCGTAGACTCTGGCGGTCAAGGACTGGTCTATATTTATGAAGGGTTTCACCAGCATCTGACGAGCGGAAGCTCCGGTGTGTCTCAACCTGTAAAAGGACAACCTCAGGCACCAGTCGTGCCAACACCGGTACCGGTGTTAAAGAAACCTGAAAGCGAACTGTCTTCTGTACAGTCTTCTGCACAATCACAGCTTTCTACAGAGGACATAGAATTTCTATATGATATGGAGTTCTTCATTAATCGCCAATTAGGTGGTAACGTGAGAACGGATTTTGATGAGGAAACCTTTAGGAAAGCGTTGTCAGTAAATGGTGATTCCATTATTGTAATTTCGGATGATGAAACCATTAAAGTGCATGTGCATTCCAAGGCTCCAGGTGAAGTTTTGAATCTGGCACTTCTCTATGGGGAAATTACGCAGATTCATATTCTCAATATGCGTGAGCAACACCGTGACTTGCTAACTGCAGGGATGGATATTGCACCTATGCCAGATGTTTTCGCTGATATGCCGGATGAACAGAGCCGTGTACAATCAGCTCCAGCCGAACCACCAGCAGATGATTTGGCACCTTACGGATTCATCGCAGTGTCATCAGGGGCTGGGATTGCAGATATTTTCAAAAGCCTCGGTGTGGATGTTGTCCTAGCTGGAGGTCAGACTATGAACCCTAGCACAGAGGATTTCGTGAACGCGATTTCTTCTATATCTGCGAAGCATGTATACATTCTGCCGAATAACTCCAATATTGTTCTTGCCGCTCAGCAAGCGAAAGATCTCTTGGAGGGCGAACGTGAGATTACGGTTATTCCAAGTAAAAGCATTCCTCAAGGGATCGCTGCAGCCTTTGCGTTCCAAGAAGAGGATTCCGTGGAGACTAATTCTGGGAACATGCTAGAAGCAATCTCACAGGTCAAGTCTGGACAAGTAACGAATGCTGTCCGTGACACAAGCTTTGATGATCTGGAGATTAAATCCGGGCAATTTATCGGAATTTCGAATTCCAAAATTGTCGCTGCCGCAGATGATCTGTTAGCTGCAAGTCAGGCCCTGCTGTCCAACATGCTTGAGAATGGTGATGAAATCGTTACGATCCTTATTGGAGCAGAGACTGATTCTGAGGTCACAGATTCCTTAAGCGAGTGGCTGGAAGAGACTTACCCGAATGTGGAAGTAGAGATTCATGAGGGTGGCCAACCCCTTTATTATTATCTTTTCTCCGTAGAGCCATAGGTAGATGCTGGGGTTCTATAACAGTTTAGGAGCAACTTGTTAATTACGTAGTTGGCAAAATTATAGTATGGGGGAGATAATCCATGAATCGTACCATTATCGTCACCGACAGCACATCTGATATCCCGCCAGCAATGGCGGAAACGTATGGCATTGAGGTCGTCCCTTTGACCTTGATGTTCGGCGAAGAGGCTTTCCGGGACAATCTGGATATGACGCCGGAGCAGTTCTATGAGCGACTTCCCCGCTCGTCACAGTTGCCGACTACTTCTCAACCCTCACCGGTTGAATACATGAATGTGTATCGAGATATTCTGGAACGTTACCCGGGAAGTCCTATCCTTTCGTTTCATATTTCTTCTGGACTGAGCGGTACGTACCAATCAGCATTATTGGCTAAATCGATGTTGGAGGAAGAGGGAGAAGGGATCACTGTAGTAGATTCTCTCTCCGCTTCTTACGGTTTTGGATTTATGGTAGTGGAAGCCGCCAGATTGGCTGCTGAAGATAAAAGTCCCGAAGCGATTCTTGAAGCTGTAGAGCTTCTACGCCAATCGCGTAAGCTTTACTTCTTGGTAGATACACTTGAATATTTACAAAAAGGCGGGAGAATCGGAAAGGCCTCGGCCATTCTGGGAACGCTTCTTAATATTAAGCCGATCCTGTCTATTGATGCAGAAGGAATAATATATGCGGTGGAGAAAGTTAGAGGCCGTAAGAAGGCTATTGCCCGTATGATTGAATTATTTAAAAAGGATATTCAAGGTGTAGACAAAATCAATGTGGCCGTGGGTCATACGGCTGAACCGGCTTCCGGTGAAGAGTTCCTGAAAGAGCTGTCAGGACATTTTACACTAGAAGAGAAAGTGCTGACGAACGTCGGCCCTGTCGTGGGCAGCCATGTCGGAAACGGTACATTAGCTGTATTCATTTGGCCTGCAAAATGAGGGATGAATATGACACTGTCATTAAATCAAATTGAAGTAAAAAACATAACTGGCGTGAGTGCTCAAAAGCAAAGCGAGCTTCACGCCTTTGGCGTCTTTACAGTAAAGGATTTATTAGAGTATTATCCGTTTCGTTATGAGGATTATCGACCACGTTCGCTGAGTGAAACCAAACATGGGGATAAAGTGACTACTGAGGCTAAAGTGATCGGTATCCCCGTACTGCAACGTTTTGGAGGTAAGTCACGACTTAGTTGTAAAATGGTTGCGGAGCCTTGGATGTTCACAGCTACATGGTTTAATCGTCATTACGTGCGTGAGCAACTTACTGTGGGACGAGAAATTGTACTCACAGGTAAATGGGATCAGAAGCGAAATCAAATTACAGTGACGGATTTTGAATTCCCCGATCGTGGGGAAGGGAAGACAGGGACACTACAGCCGGTCTATTCCGTCGGTGGAAAGATCACGCAGTCGTGGATCAGGAAAAGTATTAATCAGGCGCTTCAGCAGTATGGAGATCTAATTCCCGAAATACTACCACATTCTATTATGCGGCAATATGATTTTATGCCCCGTAAACGGGCGATTGCTACCATTCATAGGCCAGAGGATACACGTGAAGGCCAGCAGGGACGCCGCAGGATGGTGTATGAGGAGTTGTTTCTGTTCCAGTTGAAGATGCAGGCATTCCGGGTACTCAATCGTGGTAGGATGGATGGTGTAGTCCATACTGTGGATAACGCAACCGTACGCCAGTTTGTTCGCAGCTTACCTTTTGAGCTTACAGATGCTCAGAAACGAGTGGAGCTGGAGATCTTACATGATCTGCGATCACCATATTGCATGAATCGGCTGCTTCAAGGTGATGTGGGTTCCGGGAAAACGGTATTAGCAGCCGTGGCGCTTTTTGCTACCGTTCGATCAGGTTTTCAGGGTGCGCTTATGGTACCCACTGAGATCTTAGCAGAGCAGCATATGCGTTCACTTACGAAGATGTTTGAGCCGTTTGGAATTACGGTTGGTCTGTTAACAGGGAGTGTAACTGGACGGAAACGTAAAGATTTGTTAGCTTCACTACAAATGGGGATGCTCGATATTGTTGTAGGGACGCATGCATTGATTCAGGAGGATGTATTTTTCCGTGATCTGGGTCTTGTAGTTACGGACGAACAGCATCGGTTTGGTGTAAACCAGCGAGGTGTATTGCGGCGTAAAGGATATAATCCGGATGTACTTACGATGACTGCAACGCCTATTCCACGTACACTTGCGATCTCTGTTTTTGGAGATATGGATGTATCCACGCTGTCGGAAAGACCGAAAGGCCGAGTGCCAATAACTAGTTATTGGGTCAAGCACGATCTTATGGATCGTGTCCTGAATCTGATTAAGCGTGAAATAGAGCTGGGACGCCAGGCTTATCTGATCTGTCCGCTCATTGAAGAATCAGAGAAACTGGATGTGCAGAATGCTATAGATTTACATATTCAGATGAGCCAAGCTTTTCCTAGCTATAAAGTTGGGCTTTTGCATGGGAAAATGTCCCCTGCTGAAAAAGATGAAGTAATGCGTGCATTTTATAACAATGAACTGCAACTCCTAGTATCCACAACAGTTGTAGAGGTAGGTGTAGACGTCCCTAATGCTACGCTGATGATTATTATGGATGCAGACCGGTTCGGATTATCACAGCTGCACCAGCTTCGTGGACGGGTTGGTAGAGGCCAGCATGCCTCTTATTGTGTACTAGTTGCTGATCCGAAATCCGAAATTGGGCGTGAACGAATGACTGCCATGACGGACACCGATGATGGATTTGAGATTTCGCGGAGAGATTTGGAGCTGCGTGGTCCAGGTGATTTTTTTGGAACCAAGCAGAGTGGATTACCAGAGTTTCGCTTGGCGGATATGACGGCTGACTTTGAAGTGCTGGAGCAGGCGCGTGATGATGTGGCAGAGCTGCTAAAGGATGAGAAGTTCTGGACATCTCCTGAATATGCACCTCTTCGGCATTATTTACAAGGCGAGCAAATTTTCCAAGGGGAATTAATTGACTAAGTAGGCACATCTAGCTCCTAAGCCTCATATACTGTGAAAGATTGGATATGACGGGAGGTGCTACACTTGGGTTATCAACAATTCGGAATTAGCCCTCAGCTCGTGGAACGTATCAAGCTGAAGATGAAAAACGCGACTGTCAAAGATCGTATTAAAAATATGATTAACGGCGTCTCGAAACAAGAGCTACAGGACACGGCAGTTGTTCGCAGGTTGGTAAGGAATGCTTCAGGTGTACTGAACGAGAAATTGACCTCGACGCAGGAAGACCAAATTGTGAAATTTATAATCGCTCAGAAAATTGATCCAAACAACACCTTCCACTTGATTCGTTTGTGGGGAATGTTCCGTTAGGAAAGTCACTAGCGAGTATAGGGATAGGGTAGATCTGAGTTTTGATTCTCAGCTAGCTAAAGGAGTAGAGGCTGTCTCAAAAGTAGTGAATGCTACTTTTGAGACAGCTTCTTTTTTTGCAAATCTAAGGATGAATTCTAGGGAAAAGCAGACAAACTAACGCTGGCTGAAGAACACTGACTAGTGAACACAGACTAATTAACGCAAAGTAGCGCTCCCCCAATATACGGGAGAAACGCTATTTATCTTACGTGGAATAATAAAGGTTACCTTCCTTCCTATTCAGCTTACTCATCCTACTCACCATACTAATCGTACTGCCCTATTAGTTATGATGGCAGGTTACTCAATCTTTGATCACTGGCAGCTGATTTGAGCACAATTTGGCTGTCAGGGTCACAATTAAGGACGATGGTCCGCAATTGATGTTCTTCCATTTTGTTGATGAGACAAAATAATGTGCTCAGCTCTCCATTTTGCCCGGAGCCTTCAGCAAGCCCAACTTCTCGATTTAATGAGTTTTCGAGTGCTTCCTGGATATCCATACAACAATTGCTCGTAATCCATGCAGCGCGTGAATCGGATAACCCTCGGAGTGAGAATCTCACACCTTCGAAGGCCAACAAGTAAGCAATAATGGAGTACATGGCTTGCTCCCAGCCAAATAGTGTGCCTGCTATAAGCAAAATAGCACAATTCAGAATCATGATGACGACTTCGATTGACTTAGGTGGTCCACCACTCAGAAGTGAATATCCTTGATCACTTGCATGTTTGTTCACACCACCGAATCGGACAGATATACCGATACCGAGTCCTAAACAGATGCCACCTGCCATAGCAGCAGGTAAAGGATCACTAATCACTGCAGGAAAACGGTGGAGAGCAAGAGAAGCGATGGTCAAGCAAGCTAATCCTAGAACGGTATACAGAGCAAAGCGAAGATTCACTTGCTTTCGAGACATGAATATAAAAGGTAGATTGAATAGAAAAAGAAACAATCCCAGCCGCATTTCAGTGGTGTGAGCGAATAAAGCCGATAAGCCTGTGATTCCACCAACTACAAGCCCATGTGGTATGAGAAATAACTCTAATCCTACTGCGGCAAGTAGTGCTCCTGCAATAACGGTTAGAACTCGGAATACTGAAGTTTTACGTAGTTGTTTATGTTGTGTTGTCTTAGTCTGCAATGTTTTTCCTCCTTTAGCAGGGGAAACAACTTTATTCATTTTCGTAGGCAGCGACAGCTTTTGGGATAATTTTGCAGTGTGTCGTTTCTTTAATTTAAATACTTTATCCAACATTTTATAGATCCATTTTGATTCCTATGGTAGAAGAGACGACATGAAAGTCTAGCCTACATTTAGGTGTCTTATAATTATTTCGCTTTATTCGAATTTTTATCAATGGAAGTTCTAAATGCCTTTCAGCTAACATTCATTTAAGGCAGAGATGAACTTCGCATTGCGTGTTGATATTAGAAAGTGAGAAGTGAATTTTAACAGGTACAGTCGCAGTCGAAGCAAGAATTTATAGATCACAGGACGGAATACAAAAGAAAGCACAGGGAGTATCGCGGCTACCGCAATAGATTTAGTTCCCCACTGTTCAGTTATTTTGATGGCAGCTATTTGAGGAGTTATTTGGGGTACCGTCCTTACGGGAGCTATAAACTTTCGCTCGTAGCGTTCAATTTCGGTTGTCGTTGATTCTTGCTCCGTAGTGAATAATCCTCCAGACCAAACCGGTGGAAAAGAAAACATCATTCCCAGAATTAGGACTATACGAAGAAACCAAAGTAGTGACAAACGCGCTATATATTGCACCGAAATAACACCTCCCAACTGTATGTAGTATAAAAAGCATACCATACCTTTTCATTTGATTCCAAATTGTTTTGTGAAAAAAATTCATTTGAAAACGATGAAAACATGAAACCGAACGGGAAAAATGACGTATTCCGTAGAAAAGAAGACTTTTATTATCTTGTATCAGTCAGGAGGAATGAATTTGAGTGAATGGCAGGATTTTAACGGTTTTGATGAACAAAGCTTTTTCGGAAGTTTCATTCATGAGACGCCCCTATTTTTTAAACTATTTGCTTTGTTTATTCTTGGTGTTTTCGTTTTTATAATTTATAAATCAATTAGAAGCTGGATGTCCAACAATGCAAGTCCTTTGATAAAAGCTAGATCTAAAGCTGTGACGAAACGGACTGAGGTATGGGGTGGATCGGGTGAATCGAGCGCACATACTAGTTATTATGTGACATTTGAGTTTGAGGATGGTGGACGCTTGGAATTGCAGGTTAGAGATCAGGATTTCGGTCTGATTGTAGAAGGGGATCGAGGCGAACTTCTTTATCAAGGGACCAGATTCAAGAGCTTTGATCGAGTCAAGCAGACAGAACAGCTTAATTTCTAAAATTGTACATAACGTTCTAGAATCACCATGCCTTTTTTGGGTAAGACTCATATGAGAGGTTTTACCAGAATCTCAATCCCGGAAGGAGGCTATTGTCTTGAACTCAAATGATCCAAAATCGCAGGGGCAGGTACCTTTTCATACACTAAGTGAGGAAGAAGTGCTCAAAAGGCTGGAAACAAGGAAAGATGGTTTGTCTTCCGGTGAAGCCGCTAAACTTCTGGAGCAGTATGGGAAGAACGTACTTCAAGAAGCAAAAACCAAATCTCTGCTAGGAAAATTTATTGAACAATTTAAAAATGTAATGATCTTTATTTTGCTAGTGGCGGCAGTATTGTCTGGGGTTTTGGGAGAATGGACAGATACAGTCATTATTTTGTTGGTAGTCATCCTGAATGCGGTACTTGGCGTTATTCAGGAAAATAAGGCAGAGCAGGCGCTAGATGCCCTGAAAAGTATGTCCTCTCCGCATGCCAGGGTGCGACGTGGAGGTCAGGTCTCTGAGATTAAAAGTGAAGACCTCGTACCCGGGGATATCGTATTGCTGGAAGCTGGAAATGTAGTTCCGGCGGATATTAGGCTGTTAGAAGCTGCTTCATTGAAAACAGAGGAGGCCGCATTAACCGGAGAGTCATTGCCTTCAGAAAAGAAGGTAGGTGTGCTTGAGGGAAGCGATATTGTTATCGGGGATCGCACCAATATGGCTTATATGAGTAGCAATGTGACTTACGGCAGAGCGGTTGGTGTAGTCACAGCTACAGGAATGCAGACTGAAGTCGGCAGAATTGCTGGATTTATCTCCGAGGAAGAGAATGATGTAACACCGCTGCAAAAGAAACTGGATGAACTAGGAAAATATTTTACCTTTATTATTCTTGGAGTCTGTGTAGTCATTTTTGCCGTCGGAATATTTGAGGGTAGAGAGCTGCTGGATATGCTTCTCACCTCAATCTCACTTGCAGTAGCAGCGATTCCTGAAGGGCTGCCAGCAATTGTTACGATTATCTTGGCACTCGGAGTGCAGCGGATGGCTAAACGTAAAGCGATCATTCGCAAACTCCCCGCTGTAGAGACGCTCGGAAGCACCGAAATTATTTGCTCTGACAAGACAGGTACTTTGACACTGAACAAGATGACTGTTGAAAAAGTGCATGTCAATGGAACTACGAAAGAAGCTGCTGAAGGACTTGAAGGGACACCGGGTGGTGAGCTATTGATTCAGGCTATGACGCTTTGTAATGATTCCAGCATTGACGAAGGAAATTCCTCTGAAGAACCTGGAGGGAATGAAGGAGCTAAGGACCCACAAACTAAGAGTGGTAAAGCGATTATCGGGGATCCTACGGAAACATCGTTAGTGGACTACGCACTTAGTATAGGTACTGACAAAAGGGATTTAGAAAAGAAATTCCCACGTAAAAATGAACTGCCATTTGATTCCGATCGCAAACTGATGACGACGATTCATGAAATTGAAAATGGACATTATCGTGTGTTAACGAAAGGTGCACCAGATGTACTTTTGTCCAAATGTAGTCATATCTACGTGGACGGAGAGATCGTTCCTTTTAATGATGAACATTCACGACATATCATGGAAAGTAATACAATGCTTGCGAATGATGCACTGCGAGTGCTGGCATTTGCTTTCAGAGATGAACAGCATCTACCAACTAACCTCTCCCCGGAAGCTACGGAGAAAGAACTTGTATTTATCGGTTTAGTCGGTATGATTGATCCTCCACGAGAGGAAGTACGGGATGCGGTAGCAATCTGTCGTAAAGCGGGGATTAGACCTGTAATGATTACAGGAGATCATCGAGATACTGCAGCGGCCATTGCTAAAAGATTAGGTATTATCGAAGATGAGACAGGCGTAATGACTGGCAGTGAGCTGGATAAATTCAGTGAAGAGGAATTTGCTGAGAAAGTCACTAATTATTCGGTTTATGCACGTGTATCTCCTGAACATAAAGTTCGGATCGTTAAGGCATGGAGGAAAAAAGGGAAGATTGTTGCCATGACTGGTGACGGTGTGAATGATGCTCCTGCGCTTAAATCATCAGATATCGGCGTCGGGATGGGGATCACAGGAACGGATGTAGCTAAGGGCGTCTCAGACATGGTGCTAGCTGATGATAACTTTACGACCATAGTTGTTGCTGTTGAAGAAGGACGGAAGGTTTACAGCAATATCCGTAAGGCAATCCAGTTCCTACTCTCAGCCAATCTTGGGGAAGTGCTTACGCTATTCATTGCAACCATGATCGGCTGGCGTATACTCGAGCCAATTCATATTCTGTGGATTAATCTTGTTACCGATACCCTACCGGCACTAGCTCTTGGGCTTGAGAAGGCAGGGAATGATTTGATGTCGAAGAAACCCCGCAAAGCCAGTAGCAGTATCTTTGCTGGTGGCGTGGGAATCGGGATCATCTACCAGGGGATATTAGAGGCGGCGCTTACCCTGCTTGTATACCAGTGGGCACATACGCATTACAATGAGGGAATTGCGGTTACGATGGCTTTCGCCACATTAGGATTACTGCAAATCTCTCATGCGTTTAACGTCAGATCCAATACGAAATCGTTGTTCCAGATTGGCTGGTTCAGCAACCGGTATATGCTGTGGGCATCACTGATCTCCACACTTATGCTGGTGCTGGTGATCATCATCCCAGGACTGAATGACTGGTTTGGTGTCTCACATTTAAGCGGGTTACAGTGGGGAATTGTTATTGCTGCAGCACTGGCGATTATAGTGATTGTAGAGTTTGTAAAGCTGTTTGTACGTTTAAGTGGCAAGGGCAAGAACTGGGATTAAGAATACCGCCGCTATACTTCAACAAAGAAGCCTGAACCCTTCCATAGTGGAGGATTCAGGCTGTCTTTATAGGTGCCTTTCGTCAGTGAATGTGGGTTACAGAATACGCTGCATATGCAGGATTACGTTGCTCCAATACCCTGTGTCGAGATCACTGATCTGAACCCCGGGATCACCCCAGGTGTGAATGAACTTCCCATCCCCAATGTAAATACCGACATGCCCAGGTATAGCATCACTTTCAAACCGGCCTGGGACAGTGAAGAATATAAGATCGCCTACATCTAGTGAACTGCGTTGTACGCGAGAACCTATATTATCTTGATCCTTGGCTAGACGCGGTAAGTTTACACCGAATTGTTTGAATACATGCCTTGTAAAAGAAGAGCAATCAAATTTCTTAGTCTCTTCATAAGGCCCGGTACCGAATTCATAAGGCACTCCTAAAAATTTTTTGGCATAAGCAACTAATTCCTTCTTGTCTGCTTCAGAAATACTTTGAATTCGATATGGTTTAGCTTCATTTATTGATTTAGCAGATGGAGATTTTATAATGCTTTCATGATCGGTTGGTGTAGCAATGTTAATTTCACCAGACTGTGGATTCCAACCCACTTCCGTTTGAAGAAATTTAGATAAAGCTAAAGGTGTGATATAAATCTGGCCTTCTTGTCTTCTAGGTGCCTGCGGTAATGTGATTTTTTCCCCTAGGGAAAAGACCTGAGGAGAGCCTGGGCGAAGCATATACATAACATCACTGTAACCAATTTTGGTGTATCCACCATGAGTAGCATCATCTTTCATTCGATAGCCGAGTGAAGTAATCGCAGGTTTGAGTGGAATCCAGTACTTGCCTTGAGCATCTGTGATGGCGGACTTTTCATAATAACTTGAGGCTTGCATGCCATCGGGAGTTACGGCGTTTACCTTGGGTTTTTGTGATTTTGAAGAGTAACCGCATGCGGTACTTGATAAAACGGCAGCTAGTAATACAGTAGCAGTGGATAGTAATTTTTTGTGTTTATTAGGCATATGACACGCTCCATGTTCAAACTGTAGTTTAGTTTGTGCAGGGGGCTTTTTTTTATGTAATGAGGACCAAGGCAATCACTGTAAGACATAACCAAGTCCTTCCTATATTGGTGAGTTATGCGCTATAAAATTTGTGATCTCTGGAAGTAGGATAATTGATTGACGGATAAACAACCTCCATATAATATAGGTTTAATAGATTTCCATCATTATTGTGAGGTACGTGTAAGCTTATGCTTTAATGCTTTTATCAATAAAAGTGATAATGCTGAGTCGCTTACTTTGATGCACGCGTTAATATTCTAATGAAATGGGGTACTTTAATGAAAAAGAGAAACATTTTTGCGGGGTTAAGCTTATGCTTCATGCTAGTAGCTGCTGGCTGTGGAAACAATAACGCCGCTGTAAACTCAGGCAATGCAACAAACACTGGTAATGCGCCAACGAATGCTGGAACCGCTGATTCCAAAACGTACAAAATCGCAATTTCGCAATACGTAGAACATCCGTCACTTGATGCTACACGCGAAGGTATTCTTGCTGCTTTGAAGGATGCCGGGCTTGTTGAAGGAGAGAACCTGAAGGTTGACCTTGAGAATGCTCAAGCTGACCCAGCGAATAACTTGACCATTGCTCAGAAGATTGCTGCTGACACTAATGATTTGGTATTGGCTATTGCGACACCTTCTGCTCAATCGGTTGTTCAAGCGCTTAGCAAATCAAGTAAGGACACTCCGATACTATTCGCAGCAGTGACTGATCCACTCGATGCAAAGATTGTAACTGATCTAGAGCACCCAGGTGGAAATGTTTCTGGTGTATCAGACACGAATCCTGAAGCTATTAATAGATTAATGCAATTCATTGCTACTCAATTTCCTAATGTAAAGAAGCTGGGCATTGTTATCAATGAAGGTGAGCCGAATGCTGTAATTATGGCGGATATTGCTAAGAAAGAGCTGGATAAACATGGCATTGAGCTTGTGAAGGCTGCCATCACGAATACTTCTGAAGTAAAGCAAGCTGCTGAATCACTTGCAGGTCGCGTAGATGCATTCTACATTACTTTGGATAACACAGTAGTGAGTGCTGTTGATACGATCATTCAAACGGCTAATGATAAGAAAATCCCGTTCTTCTCCAGTGACCGGGATACCGTTGAAAAAGGCGCATTTGCAACCGTGGGCTTCAAATATTTCGATCATGGATACCAAGTTGGACAAATGGCAGTGGATATTCTGAAGAATGGTAAAAAGCCAGCAGATATGAAAGTAACGATGCAAGAAAAGCTCGATCTTATCCTTAACCTTAAAGCCGCTGCCGCACAAAGCATAGAAGTGACGGATGCGATGAAAAAAGAAGTTGCCGATCAAGCTAACAATATTATTCAATAAGACATTATATAGGGGCGATTCCATGAGGGCGCCCCTTGATGCTTGAAAGGAGAAGACTTCTATGTATGATTCAATGCTCGGGGCTGTGGAAATGGGGTTGCTCTATGCATTTATGGCTTTAGGGGTGTATATTACTTTTCGCATTTTGGATTTTCCTGATTTGACTGTAGATGGAAGCTTTACTACTGGTGGTGCTATTGCTGCCGTTATGATTACCAATGGTTATGCACCCTGGTTAGCCACGCTTGCTGCTATTGCAGGAGGGATGCTGGCAGGAATGTGTACGGGTCTACTACATACGAAGGGCAAGATTAATGGATTGTTATCCGGGATCCTAATGATGATCGCACTTTATTCCATCAATCTGAGAATTTTTGGCGGTAAGCCTAACTGGTCACTAATGGGTGATACCACGTTGTTCTCGTCCATCAATCCACTTCTTGTTCTTCCTTTTATTGTTTTATTTGTGAAAATTCTAATGGATTTATTCTTGCGCACTGATCTTGGGCTTGCTTTAAGGGCTACCGGAGATAATGCAAGAATGATCCGTAGTCTGGGTGTAAACACAGATAATACGACAATTCTCGGCGTCAGTTTATCCAACGGAATGGTGGCACTTTCAGGTGCATTGATCACTCAGTATTCCACTTTTGCGGATTCCTCAATGGGTATAGGGATGATTGTTATCGGCTTAGCTTCGGTAATCATTGGTGAAGCCATTTTCGGTGCTGGAAATGTATTCCGTGCGACGTTGGCTGTTGTTCTGGGATCTATTGTTTACCGAATCGTAGTTGCACTAGCCTTGTATGTACCATGGTTGAGACCTTCGGATCTTAAGCTGATTACGGCGATTATCGTTATTTTCGCACTTGTATTCCCATCGATTCAGCGTTTCTTGAAGCAGAAGAATATGGCGCGTAAACGTTCGCTTGAATTAGCTGAACAAGCGTTTAGCAGCAAGAGAGGAGGCACCATCGATGCTTAAACTGGATAACGTATCTAAGCTGTTTAATCCTGGGACACCGGATGAGAAGATCGCGCTACTTGGCATTGATTTGGAGCTTCTTCCCGGTGACTTTGTTACCATTATTGGAAGCAACGGCGCTGGTAAATCAACGCTAATGAACATTATTTCTGGTGTGATGAAGCCGGATCTTGGTTCAGCAAGTATTGAAGGGAATTCGATTAGCCATTTAGCAGAATATCAGCGCAGTCGCTGGATCGGACGGGTTTTTCAGGACCCGATGGCAGGTACGGCTCCACGGATGACGATTGAAGAGAATTTAGCGATGGCTTTTAAAAGAGGGAAGAGTAGAGGATTATCGTTTGGTGTAAATGCAGCGAGACGGACGATGTTTCGTGAGGAGTTAAGTCGTCTCGGGATTGGATTGGAGAATCGTCTGCGAGCTAAGGTAGGGTTATTATCTGGTGGGGAGAGACAAGCGCTGAGTTTGCTAATGGCAACCTTTACCCAGCCGCAAATCTTGTTATTAGACGAACATACAGCGGCACTTGATCCTTCACGAGCGGAGCTGATTACTAAACTGACAGAGTCTATTGTCCGTGAGATGAAGCTGACTACGCTTATGGTTACCCATAACATGGAGCAGGCTATACGTCTTGGCAATCGTCTTATCATGATGGATAAGGGCCGTATTATCCTTGATATTGATGAAACAAGGAAAAAGGATCTTACGGTAGAACGCCTGCTGGGAGAATTTGAGACTATCAGTGGTCATAAACTGGCGGATGATCGAATGATGCTTGGTTAGTCTTTTATAGGAGTGTCTTAGGCTCAGGATAAGGGCTTAAAGTGAATTCTGACTCTGTACATAGGCGGAGATTTGATCCTGCGGAAGCAATAGTTAACAGCCGTGGATTTTAATGGCAATGAAAGAGTTGGCTGAGACTGAGCAGATCCCCCTAATCGATTTGGCGGAGAAGAGTCGTAAACTTTTTGAAGCCTATGGAGTGGAAGGAACGAAGGATCTATTCATGTGGTCGTATCCGGGAGAATATATCTTGCATCCAGTTGGCGTACAAGACAATACACATTTTCAAATTTTAGGAGCCCGTCTGCTTACTGATCTTATTGTAGAGGGCATCCGTGAAGCCGGTTTAATTGATCTCATCATCCATCTTCGGCAAGGTGAATAAAAATAAATCTTTTGGGTAAGTAAGAACTATCGATTCAACCTCTGTATGCGAGGTTAAGGTTAAGGAAAGAACTTAACTGGAAGGCTTGCATGATAAGAAGGAGGATACTTTAACATGGCAGATAAGAAGCTGGAAGGTAAGGTAGCGATTGTAACAGGAGGTGGTTCCGGAATTGGACGAGCAACTGTGCTTGAGTTCGCTCGTAACGGGGCCAAAGTTGTGTTGCTAGATAGAACTGTTGAGAACGCAGAAAAGGTTAGAAAACAAGTGGAGAAAGAAGGCGGAGAAGCCCTCGTAATTGAATGCGATGTTGCTGAACCCCCGCAAGTGGAAGCTGCCATTAACAAGGCGGCCGCAAAATGGGGTCGTCTTGATGTTGTTTTTGCTAACGCAGGGATTAATGGAGCCATGACGCCTATTGAAACGATGGATATTGAGTCTTGGGACCAGACGATTCACATCAACCTTCGTGGAACCTTTGCGACTGTTAAATATGCGATACCGCATCTAAAAGAAAGCGGTGGCAGCATCCTGATTAACAGCTCCATTAACGGAAATCGTGTATTTTCTAACATCGGTTTTTCTGCGTACAGTACGACAAAAGCAGGTCAGGTTGCTTTTATGAAAATGGCAGCATTAGAATTGGCTCAGTTTAAAATTCGCGTAAATGCGATCTGTCCTGGGGCAATTAAGACCAATATAGATGACAACACTTTTCCATCCGAGGATCTCAAAGAGGTAAAGATCCCTGTTGAATTTCCGGAAGGGGATCAACCGCTAGAGGAAGGTCCCGGGCGTCCTGATCAAGTTGCGAAGCTGGCACTTTTTCTGGCCTCCGAGGACTCCGATCATATTACAGGGACTGAGATTTATTGTGACGGAGCAGAATCGTTGCTCCATGGTTAAATAATCTTTCACCAAAAAACGGATTCTATCCTCTTCGTTATGCGGATTTTATTAGCTGTCTGCGCATATACATGGAGGATAGGAGTTCCGTTTTTTGCTTTAAAATAAAGCTAATCATAATCTCCGTTTTCCGTTATAATGGAGTATCTGTGGAGAAGGGAGAATGAACTATGGATTTTCATATTGAATCATTAATTAAACTGCTAGTGGCCATGCTGTTCGGGCTGTTCATCGGGATTGACCGACAGATCAAGCAGAAACCGCTGGGGATTCGGACCAGTATGGTCATTAGTATTGCCTCTTGTCTTGTAACTGTAGTGTCTATTCATGCTTTTGATAAGTTTGCAGGTCCAGAGCATCCAAATATGGATCCGATGCGCCTCGCTGCTCAAATTGTCAGTGGGATAGGGTTCTTGGGCGCTGGGGTTATCCTGCGTAGAGGCGGTGATGCGATATCAGGTTTGACCTCGGCAGCACTCATCTGGACAGCTTCGGGAATTGGTATAGCTGTGGGAGCAGGATTCTATATTGAAGCAGCCTATGCGGTAATTCTTTTAATGTTTGCGGTGAATTTGGTTCCTCATTTAATTCGTTCGATTGGTCCTGAAGTGCTTAACAAGCATGAAGTTTCGGTGAGAATCATCATGGAAGCTAATTTTGTACTTACTGAAGTGATCCAAAAAATTGAGAGACCTCAGGTTAGTACCCAACGAAGTACTAGAAGTCCATCCCGGGCGATCCGCAGAATGAAAATTAAGGATTTGGAAGATGGAAGACAAATGATCGATATGGTGATCTCAGCACCGGATAAAGATTACGCAACAGAGATCTATTATGATGTGAAGAAAATTGATCATGTCATGAGCGTTGAAGTGGAACAGCTGTAAAGAAGGGCATGTCACGTCATGAACAGATGTGGTAATCTATCAAGTAGAGACAATTATCAGACACTGGAAGGGAGAACACATTATTATGTCTATCACAGCCTATGAAGGACAATATGAAGGGGAAGCAGCCATCTGGTTGAAAGCTGGCCGTTATGAAGCAGCTATCCTACCAGGCATCGGTGGCAACTTGATCTGTTTCCGTGATACCGAAAACGGTTACCGTTTCTTGCATGAACCGGGAGCTGATGAAATGGAAGCCTTCAAAGCAAGTCCTGGTATCCATGGTATTCCTGTATTATTTCCTCCGAATCGTTATGAAGATGGCAAATTTCCTTGGAATGGTCAAACTTATCAACTTCCAGTAAATGAAGTCGCAACGGGCAACCATTTACATGGTTTTTTACATACGGCAGCTTGGGAAGTAGAAGAGTTCGGTAGCGGTAAGACCGAAAGCTTCGTAACTGTATTCATCAAAGTGGATGAGAACCATCCTTCTTATCAACACTTGCCGTTTAAATACACAATGAAACTACGGTATACCCTTGGTGAAGGTGGCTTAACTCAACAGGTACAAGTACACAATGATGGTGATGAAGTGATGCCTTGCTTGTTGGCATTCCATACTGCGATTAATGCACCATTTGCACCAGGTAGCACACCACAAGACTACCTTGTAAAAGCAACCATTGGTAATCGCTGGGAATTGAATGACCGTATGCTGCCGACTGGTAAATTCCAAGACCTGGAGCCGGGTGAAGCTCAGCTTCGTGATGAAGGTGTGAATCCTTATTTCGCTTCGATGGACAACCACTACACAGCTGTAGCTCAGAATGGACGTAACCGGATGGAGCTTACCGACAGCAAAGCTGGAGTCACTTTAGTATATGACGTAGGGACTTCATACAAGCAGTGGATGATTTGGAATAATGGTGCTTCTGAGCAGTTCTTCTGCCCAGAGCCGCAAATCAACTTGGTTAATGCACCAATGGTAGATCTGCCAGCGGATGAGATCGGCTTATTCAGTCTCAAACCAGGCGAGTATTGGGATGAAAGCAGTCGTCTGTACGTGAAATAGTGTTCATGTGAATAATAATATGTGACAAGCAGAAACGCCATTGGTTATATTTCAAAGAAAGGGCTGTCTTGTTCGTAGGTTTCTACGAATAGACAGCCCTTTAACATTTAATTAGGAGCAGAACTTTATTTTTTACTACCTATTTCTTTATTAATCTGTTCAACAATCTCCTGGATACTCTTTGAACCAAGATCACCCTCACCACGTTTTCTTACAGATACACTGCCAGAGTTTTTCTCATTCTCACCGAGAATGAGCATATAGGGTGCTTTTTCAAGTTGGGCTTCACGAATTTTGTAACCTAGCTTCTCATTTCGGATATCAACCTCTACACGAATGCCAGCTTGTTCTAAGGATTGTTTCACCTGAAATGCATAAGCAACGTAGTTCTCAGAGACGGGTAATAACTTCGCTTGAACGGGTGCTAGCCATAGCGGGAATGCTCCGGCGTAATGCTCCGTAATAATCCCCATAAAACGATCAATCGACCCATAGACGGCGCGATGGATTACGACCGGGCGGTGCTTAAGGTTATCTTCCCCGATATAAGTAAGATCGAATTTCTCTGGCATTTGCCAATCTAGTTGGATGGTTCCACATTGCCAGCTTCGTTTTAGCGCATCCAAGATATGGAAATCAATCTTTGGTCCGTAGAACGCGCCATCACCTTCATTCACACGATACTCGATCCCGAGATTATCTAATACACTTTGTAAAGATTGTTCAGCTAGATCCCATAGTTCTTCTGATCCCATATAATCTGCCGGGCGAGTAGATAATTCAATCTTATACTCAAAGCCAAACACTTGATAAATATGGTCAATCAGTGATATTACCCGGCTTATTTCATCCTCAATTTGCTCTGGTAATACGAAGAGATGGGCATCATCCTGACAGAACGTACGAACACGCATCATCCCGTTAAGTGCCCCAGAGAACTCATGGCGATGTACTTGACCAAATTCGGCAATACGGATAGGCAACTCTCGGTAAGAATGTAGATTATTTTTGTAGATCATCATATGACCTGGGCAGTTCATCGGTTTGAGTGCGAATTTTGTTTCGTCTACATTTGTGAAATACATATTGTCTTTGTAGTGATCCCAGTGCCCGGATTGCTCCCAAAGCCGATTGTTCATCATCAGTGGTGTACGAACTTCATCGTAATCTCTCTGTCTTTGTAATTCACGTGCGAAATTCTCAAGCTCTGTACGGATAGTCATCCCCTTGGGAAGATAGAAGGGCATACCTGGAGCTTCTTCAGAGAACATAAACAATTCCAGTTCCTTACCGAGCTTACGGTGATCACGTTTTTTAGCTTCTTCAAGAAAGAGTAAGTGCTCTTCAAGTTGAGCTTTCTTAGGAAAAGCAGTTCCGTAAATACGTTGCAGCATTTTATTATTGGAATCTCCACGCCAGTAGGCACCTGCTACATTCAACAGCTTAAAGGCCTTGACCAAGCCAGTTGAGGGAAGATGTGGGCCTCGACAGAGATCCGAGAATTCACCCTGATCATAAATAGATAATACTGTGTCTTCCGGTAGATCACGGATAAGCTCCAGCTTTAAGGGCTCATTCATCGCTTCAAAAAGCTTGATTGCTTCAGCGCGGGGAACGACACGGCGGACAATCGGGTGATTCTCATGAATAATTCTCGCCATCTCTTGTTCGATTGCAACAAGATCATCCATGGATAAAGGTGTTTCTATATCAATGTCATAATAGAAGCCATCTTCGATTACTGGCCCTATGCTGAGCTGGACACCCTTATCTCCATATATACGTTTTATGGCCTGCGCCATGATATGTGCTGTACTGTGTCTATAAATTTCCAAGCCTTCTTTGCTATCCAACGTAACAATTTCAAGCTGGCAATCATGTTCGATCGCTTGGTTTAGATCAACGGATCTTCCATCGATTATTCCAGCTACAGCACTTTTTTTCAGACTGGTACTTATGGCACCTGCTGCTTCTTTAATCGTCGTTCCTTGCAGTACCTCTCTAATTGTTCCGTTTTGAAGTGTTACCTTGATCTCCATGATTGTTAGCCTCCATTTCTCAAAAATTGTTAGTGGTGAACGCAAAAAAACGCATCTCTCCCAGAAAGGGACGAGTGCGTTCAGCTCGTGGTTCCACCCTAATTCGACCTATCACAAGGATAGGACCTCATTGGTATCCTTTAACGTGGATAAGTCGGTGCCACATACTACCGCAAAATTTAGATCTGCGGATTCAGCGCCACGGCTACAAAGGGGTAACTTCACAATCGTTTACTGGAGAAGCTTTCAGCCTGGACCTCTCTCTCTGGACAGTTCGTATAGGAAATCATGTCTTTGATCATTGCCATATGATGTTGCTCGTTCATAGTACTCAATTGCACCCCAAAAAGTCAAGAGGCAAGAAACCAGAAATTCAGATCTCTTTTATTGCAGTCACCATTTGTGTATTGGCGAAGGAGATGAAGAACTCATTGGCGAATGTATGATATCAACTTATTTTTAGGAGGTTTGATATGCAGATTCTCGCCATGTTGACGATGCTAATCGACCATATGGGCTATATCTTTTTTCCAGAGGATATTGCTTGGAGATATGTAGGAAGAATAGCCTTTCCAATCTATTGTTACGGGCTTGTGCAGGGTCATATCCATACATCATCCAGACCGAAATATTTGTTCAGGCTACTCTTAATCGCTATTATTGCTCAGATTCCATATAATTTAGCGATTAATCCTGGTGGATGGAATGTGGTGTTTACACTTTTGTTATCCGCAATCGTATTGGTTATTTTGGATAAACTTCCTACGCCATGGCTTGGTATTCCTGTCGTCATTGCAGCTATCGCGTTCATGGATTATTTCCCAATAGATTATAATGCGTATGGCCTGCTGTTAGTATTGATATTCCGTTATACGAAGTCATACTGGCTTGTTGTAGCACATTTGGCACTAAATCTGTTCTACATGTTCTATAACTATTGGAGTGTGCAAATGCTTAGTATTTTACCGACACTACTGATTGCTTTGACGCCTGCGCTTTGGGGATATTTAGAGCGTCACCGGGTGCCACGTTGGGTGTGGTGGTCTTTTTACCCTGCGCATTTACTGATTTTGGCAATATTCAGAGGCATAATTTACAATGAATGGGTTTCTATCGAATGGCGAACTTTGATGAATTTATAATTTTTTACAATAAGTAATACTTTGATTTACAAATGTTACCTTAGCTGAGATAATGGATTGATTTCAAAAAAAATTCTTAAAAAAGGAGACTTGCTATGAGAAGAGTAATAGCTAGAACAAAATGGTTTATTCCTTTTGTTGCACTGCTGCTTGTTCTGGCCGGTTGTCAATCGGTTGGAGGTTTCGATGTTAATAAGGCATTGATCGGGGATGTCGATGTTAAATCATCAGAATCCAGCATGACTTTTTCTATGAACGCTGAACCTTCAGAAGGAATTAGCGCAGAAGATAAGGAAATGGTCGATCTAATAAATTCTTTTTCCCTGAGTATTAGCAATGCAAAGTTACAAGAGAATGGTAATGTATCTGCCAATGGAACGATCGGCTATAAAAAATTGAATATTCCATTCTCATTGTTTATGGACAAACAAACTTTAGTCTTTACTGTTGAAGGAGCAAAACAACCGTTTTACTTCCCGGTTCAAGGTTATGATGAGGTCTTTGCTGAAGTTGGATTGGATCTGACTAAAGCTGAGGATCTTAGTAAGCTGCTAACGAAGTTTGTGGTAAAGAATCTTCCTAATCCAAGCGTAATTAGCGTAACACCCGTTAGTGAGGCTGTGTATGGTCAGCAGGTGAATATGACGAAGTTACATACCGAAGTGACGGGTGATGAGCTTCCAGCATTGTTAAAAGGATTCCTGAAATCGATCTCTAAAGATACGGAAGGCTTTACAGAATTGGTAGGTGGTCTATATGACTATCTGTACCCAGTGATCAAAGCTATGGACGAAGAAGGATCCGGTGATTTACAAGATTTTGGTTTTGGTGAAATTCCTCTGGATGATAAAGAAGCTGTTGTAACCGTACTGCATGATGCTGCGAAATTGGCTGTGGATGCGTTACTGCTGGTATATGACAATCAACTGGACAGTCTCTACAAATCTACCCCTGAGCTTAAGACGGTTCTGAGTAAGGATACTAAGCTTGCTGTCGACATTTTTGTAGACAGTGGACTACATGTTCGTAAACAGAATGTTGATCTGAAAGTGGCGCTTCCAGGTACTGAAGATATGCTATTAAAGAGTTTCTCTCTTAAGGCTTCCAGTCAGATTTGGAACATTGGTGGTGCTGTAACGGCAGATCCAATCAGTACTAAAGGAGCACTTGATGTTTCTTCCGGTTATCTGACTCCTGCAGAGACTTTGAACAATTTTGATCCGAATTCTAATGTTTATCGTATATTGAAAGACGATCTTGGTATCACCAAGAGAACGATTGTCATCGAGCCAGACGACGAATATTATTATCCGATCGTTGACAATAATACGACGTACATTCCTCTGCGGTATTTGGCAGAAGATTTAGATGCTACCGTGGAATGGGATACAGTCAATCGTGCCATTGTCGTAACGGATGGTGTGTACGGTGATAAGCTGGTATTCAAAATCGGTTCTCCCGAAGCATTGATTAACGGTGAAAAAGTGAAGCTTGCTGAGCCTGTATTTGTTGACGAATATGGTGATGCCTATGTATCGCTGCGTCTACTTGCTGAAGCACTTCATGCTACTGTGTATGTAGATGAAGATGGTTGGATTACTATTACACGTAAATAGTTAGTTCGATCCTCATTGGTTAAATAACACAAACACACCCAGCTTCTAACTTCGCAGAAATGCGAGTGGAGCTGGGTTTTTCATATGAAATATGGCATCCATTTATTGCTTCGTTAAAACCACCTCTAAGTCGACATTACTAAATGCTTTTTCTTCAGCCATACTTTGAACATACCCTCCCAAGAAACCGTCCTGCTGTTCCTCCCAAAGCTTGTAGCCAGGCAACGCTTTAATATCCTTAGCAAAGGTGCCCGCAGTTCCTGCGAAGTATCGTACATTCAGCTTGGACATTACCTTCGCCATGGATTCTTTTTCAGACTCCGTTAAAGGACTTTCCTTAAGACTATCCATAGCTTTGTCATAGGAGTTAGTAGCAAAGGCTTCTTCGGCATATGCCTTGAAGTTTAAGAGATTGTTATCTGTAATCTGGTTAGCTTCAGCCCAACCTTCTACGTTCAAAGATGCTGTTTTATAATTTACGCTTCGCGAGACGGGATCGAAGATCATGGCACCATATTGATGCGGATTGACGGCCATCGCACTCGTGGCGATATCATAGATTGGCATTTGTTCAGAGGATGCTATATCTTGATTCGCGTCTGCTGGATCTACTTGAATGTCCTGCATATGAATATGTCCTGAGAGAACTAGATTAAGTCCATTCTTCCGTAAGGATTTTATAGCTTCCTGGCTGTTATTAAGCTTGAAGCCTGAAACAGACATAGAAGTGTGACTTAATAAATTATGATGCATCACTGTGATCACAGAAGCGTGTTCTTTGGCTGCAAGCTTAACGGATTCATCCATCCATGAAAGAGTAGAGGGAGCAATACGCCCATCCGTCTGAGGAAACCCGTACTTCTGATTATTAAGATATTGGCTGCTGTCTATCATGAGAATCCATAAGTTGGGGGCAGCCTTGATGATATAGCTTAGAGATGCCTTATCACGTGCTACAGCTTCTTTGTATCCGAAATCCGCATACATTTTGACGAAGTCTTTATCTGTAATTGAATCCGTAAGGAGCTGTTTATCACCACTGAAGGATCTAGCCCAAGGATTAAATAAGTCGTGATTGCCTGGAATGACATAAACAGAGGTTCCTTGTTGTTCAATTCGCTTTAAATTTTCGGTTAACTTTTGATGGCTGCTGCGTTCTCCATTATTAGTTAAATCGCCACTGAGGATGATAAACGCAGGTTTTTCCTGTTCAGCGTCATAGACCAAAGCTTCAGCCATTTCATCACTGTAGGGCAGCATTTTTCCATCACCCCCAGTGACATAAGTTTGAAAAGCCTGTCCACCATCGTGAAGATCCTTATCCAAAAAGTGAGTATCTGTGGCGACCCAGAAAGATACAGGTTTAAGTTCAGCTTGATCAAGCTCTACAGCGTTTAAATTAGACGGTTTTGTGTCTTTGCAGCCAGTAAGTGCCAAGCTAACGGAGAGGAGTACCATACAAGAGAATATGACCGTTTTTTTATGTAGAATGAGAACTTTATCTGTTGAAAAATTCATTTATATAACCTTCCTTCTGTACTTTTGCTGCACTATTGTAGCTTATTTTTAGTCGAAATGTATATCGGAAAAGTGAAGGGGAGATGTTACTTACGGGAGACTTATATATCCTACAAAATAAGTTGTGAATAAATGTTGTGTTTTCAGAAAAAAGGTGATAAGATGTACAAAAGTAAGTTACTTAAATAAATGGAGGTAGTTATTTTATGTCTAACAATTTTTTTGAAGCAGTTAAAGGAAGACGTTCCATCTATGCCATCAGTAAAGAATCCACTATAGCCGATGCTCAAATTATTGAAATCGTTGAGCAAGCAGTTTTGCATAGCCCAACTTCATTCAACTCCCAAAGCTCCAGAGCGGTTGTTCTTTTAGGTGAACAGCATGATAAATTATGGAATATCACTACAGAAACATTGCGCAAAATCGTTCCAGCTGAACAATTTGAAGGAACAGCGCAAAAATTAGCATCTTTCAAAGCAGGTTATGGTTCCATATTGTTCTTTGAAGATCAAGCGGTAGTGAAGAACCTTCAAGAAAACTTCGCATTGTATGCCGAAAACTTCCCAGTTTGGTCTAACCAATCTTCAGGTATTCTGCAATTTGTAGTATGGACTGCACTTTCTGAAGCAGGATTAGGAGCATCCCTGCAGCACTATAACCCACTGATTGATGACGAAGTGAAAGAAGCATGGGGCATCCCGCAAGAATGGAAACTGATTGCTCAAATGCCATTTGGTAAGACAGTAACTCCAGCAGGTGAGAAACAATTCCAACCGGTTGAAGATCGCGTTAAAGTCTTTAAATAAGCTTAAAAGAATGTTTATAACCTCCTAGACCAGGCTAATTAATTATATAGTCAGGTTAAGGAGGTTTTTTTGTATGCCGTGGAACAAAGAAGATTATCCAGATTCACTCAAGAACTTCACTGCACCTATTCGTAATAAGGCGATTGATATTGCTAATGCACTGCTAGAAGACGGATATGAAGAGGGAAGGGCGATCTCTATTGCTACCGCACAAGCGAAAGAGTGGGGAGAGAACCGTGATAAGCAGATCCGTAAAAAAGGACATTCATTAGCAGCTCGAAAATAGGTACAAAAAAAGCAGGACAGCGTCTAGTGACGCTTGTCCTGCTTTTTTACGGTCGTATTATTTAGCGGATTCAGTTCCTGCTTCTGCGCTTGCAGATGGCTCAGGAGAAGCTGTTGCTTCTTTTTTGGCATCCGTAAGTGAATTTGTGATTTTTGCTTTTGCAGTTGTATCTGACAACCAAGTGGTGGAAAGAGTGGAAACCTTCTGAGACACAAGCGTCTTTTTGATTTCATCTTTCTTTTCTTCCAAGGTGTAGTTTTTAGCGTCTTTATGGTCGGTAACTTTAATGATGTGATAACCGTAATCGGATTTGACAGCACCGCTTGTTTCCCCAACTTTAAGCTTAAAGGCTACATCGGAGAATTCAGCAACCATGTCTCCACGTTTGAAGAAGTTTAGATCTCCGCCATTAGCTTTGGAACCGGTGTCTGAAGATTTTTCTTTAGCAAGTTCAGCGAAATCTGCTCCATCTTTCAATTGCTTCAGAATTGCATCCGCTTCTTCTTTAGTCTTAACGAGAATGTGGGAAGCGCGAACTTGTTCTTCTTCATTGAAAGTAGCTTTATTTGCTTCATAGTAGTCTTTGATTTCTTGATCCGTTATAGTCACTTGCGGCTCAAGAATCTTACGCAGTTTTACTTGCAGTGGCATTTGTTTCTTCAAGTCATCAACGGTCATTGAGCTTTGTTGCAATGCAGCATTAAATGCATCTTCTCCGCCGAGTTGTGCTTTAAGGTTTTCTAATTCAGTATTGATGTCTTCATCAGTAACAGTTACGTTAGCTTTTTTAGCTTCTTGATCAACGAGTTCTGTAGTAATCATAGCTTGCAGCGTGCTTTCTCCGCCTGCTTCGATCAATTTATCATAAAGCTGTTCTTTAGTAATGTTAGTTCCGTTAACGCTAGCAACAGCTGTGCTGTCGTCCTTTTGGAATGGAGGCTTAATCAGGACAATGATGAGTGCCGCAGCCAGAACCACAGAGGCAATCATCCAGCCTTTGTTACCTTTAGGAGTAACTGGTGGAGCAGGTGGCGTCGTATTATTGTTACTGCTGACTTTATTCATTACTGGAATACTTTCCTCTTTTGTTGTATTCACAGGTTCTTCAGCAGCTACGACCTCCACTTCATTTACTTCATTGGTATTCTCGGTAGTGTTCAATTCTTCTTCCGGAGTACCGTTGTTTTCTAAGTTCTCATTTCCATTCAGATCTTTTTTGTCCATTATTAGTAATGACTCCCTTCAATATAGGTGTTGCTTGTCTATTTACAACTTTAACAGAAATCCTGATCCTAAACCTTAAGAAAGTATAAAAAAAGATAGGATCTTTTTAAGTTTCTATTAATAAAAAGCAAAAAGCCGGAAAGGGCATCGTTAACATGCCCTTCCGGCTTATGGGAATAAGATGTTTACTTCAGTCCTTTCAATAGATGACGAATACTTTCCTGTTTCCGTCTTGGGACCCGTACGTTTTTAGCGAATAGACCCTTTTCTCCGAAATAAATGCAGTCATCTTCGATAGAACTGATCTTGTTCAGATTGACATAACAGCCACCGTACACATGATAGTAAGTTGAATTGGATAACAATCGTTTTAATTGCTCGGCAGTCATTCTCTTTTTTATGTTGTAGTTTCTGCCGTGAAAAATGACCAAATCATGGTCCCCGACCTTAAAGAACAGAATGTCTGTTTCCACCTCGAAGTCCTCGTATACATTTCTGGCTTCCAGCAGGATGCTGCTCATTCATGTTCCCCCTTTATACTTAGTAAAAGACTAATGTTAGCGCTTTCATTATAGCACAATCCCTAATCGTTGAAAAGCCTTATTTTTGAACTATTTGTCACACTTTTTACTTTATAGTTTGTCTTTAACGTTTAAAAATTGTAAATTATATAATAGCAATACTTTGGAGGAGGATGTAGAGATGGAAAAGCAGACTAAGTTATTGCTGTTTACGGGTTCCTATGCAAGTGCCACGGAAAGCGGTGTGCAGGTATTTGAGTTCGACGGCGAAGCAGGAGGTACGTTAAAGCTAATCGACTCGGTTCAGGGCCTAACTAACCCGACCTTTGTGAATGTAGATGCTTCAGCCCTGCGTTTATATGCCATAGGAGAAAAGCTAAACGGTGAGGGTGGAAAAGAAGGCGAAGTCGTTACCTTTGCTATCGATGCTAAGCGTGGGAAATTGAGTGAATTGAACCGTATAGCCTCAATGCCTGCATCAGGTAATGGTCAAACGACCACATGCCATATTTCTAGAGATCTAAACAATGAATACATTGTTGTATGTAGTTATCATGGTGGCAGTGTAGGCTTGATCACATTAGATGAAGAAAAAGTTGCTAATCAACTGGCAGATATCGCGATTCATTCCGGTCATGGTCACCATCCTGAACGTCAGGATCGCCCGCATCCCCATTCGGCTATTTTCAGTCCGGACGGACAGTATCTGTTTGTTTCTGATCTTGGGCTTGATATTATTCGGTCCTATAGAATCAATAGAGACTTGAACAAACTAGAAGTTCACGGAGATACTGCGCTTCATCCAGGGGCGGGACCTCGTCATTTTACTTTTCATCCAGATGGAAAGTCTGCTTATGTTATAAACGAGGTGGATTCCACGATAACATCGTTTACATATGACAGTGCTACAGGGACTCTTCACACGGTAGATACAGTTTCAACTTTGCCTGAGGATTTTAAGGAAGAGAATACTTGCGCCGAAATTGCTACTTCAAAAGATGGAAGATATCTTTACGCTTCTAACCGTGGAGCGGATAACATCGCAGTGTTTGCAGTGGATAACGCTACTGCCAAGCTTACACTAATTGAATATGTATCTACTCGTGGAGGGCATCCACGACACTTCTCATTAACTCCGGATGGGGCTTATCTTATTGTTGCAAATCGTGACGCTAATAACCTGGTTGTGTTCTCTATTGAAGAGACCAGTGGTCGTCTCGTCTTTACTGGAAATACGGCCGGGGTATCCAAGCCGGTGTGTGTGAAGCCTGTGATTTTCCTTTATAAAAGAAACTCGTTTTGAAGAGTGAATAAGACAATTTAAGAAAATAATAAAGGGAACACCGGAGATGTAGTCCGGTGTTCCCTTTATTATTGAAAATAGGATGAAGAAGTTTAATGAATGTGTGAACTATTTGAGTGAGACGGGCTTAAGAGGTACAATAGTGGATACTGCAGATTTGAAGAGCACATTCTGTCTGCCATCACCTTGCCCCTGTAAAGTGATTGTGAATGCATCATACGAGGTTACGACGCCTTGCATTTTTACACCATTTGTTGTAAAAATCGTCACGGGCACCTTTGTGGAAATAAACTGGTTCAACAAACGTTCCTGCAATTTTAGACTCTCCACTTTGGCAGCACTCCATCTTTTTGTATATTTATTTCTCTATAATTATAGCACGGGTTATAGCTTCTCAGGAAATGTGATCGACAGGCACTAAATTAGACACGGAGGTATTTATGCTTTATTATCAGAACTGGTCTAGAAGTTTTCGTTATTTTATAGGGTTTGCTGCTTGTTTCGTCGTTATTGCGATTCTAGTTCATATGAATAAGGTATCATCATTTGATAACTATATGATTCATTTTGTTCAATCCGCTGAATCACCTGGACTGACCACATTCGCCAATGGACTATCTCTGATTGGTTCCTCCAAGGTAGCAATTGGCATATCTATCGGCACGATGGCACTGCTGTATTTTCTGCTGAAACATCGGCTTGAGCTAATTCTGTTCCTATGGGTTGGACTAGGCTCACAGCTATTGAATACACTTATGAAGTTATGGTTTCAAAGGGAGCGTCCAAATTTCCATCGTATTGTCCAAGAGCTCGGTTATAGTTTCCCAAGTGGACATTCCATGGCAGCCTTCTCCCTGTATGGAGTAATTGCCTATTTACTGTGGCGTCATTTGCCGCGAAGAAGTGAAAGAATCCTGTTAATAATGTTTGCGGTATTCATGACTGTGGGCATTGGCTGGAGTCGTATTTACCTGGGAGTTCATTATCCTAGTGACGTAATTGGCGGTTTTGCTGCAAGTGGAGCGTGGCTGATGTTATCCATCAGTCTATTTGAAGCCTATAAAAAACGGATATCCTCATAAGAAATGAAGATACCCGTCTTTGTGGGGATATTTTAAAATATAAGAATATATATGTTTCACGCTATACATTATCCTTATATTTCTCGCATAAACGCTTACCGTCAATAGGACACCGAAGGCGTTTTTGCTTGAGGGTTCATCACATGATGTTCCGAAGATTTATGATCTTGGAAATGACCCATTTTGCTTATTTTTTTCTTCAGCATAGACGGAAGTCCAACCTTTAGCTTTTGAGCTTCGTCTTTTGTTAGACGTCCCTCGCTGAGGGCTTGATCCAGCCGCTTACTTGCGGATTCGCTGAGCTTTTGAATATATTGATCTTCTGTCCAGCCTTTCTTCTCAAGGGCAAGCTCTGGGAGGGTTTTGCCTGTTTTAAGGCTATTGATTAGCTCCGTACGATCCATTTCAAGCAGCTTGGCGGTTTCGAAAATAATGAAATGTCCGCCAGCTCTAAATTTCCCGTCTTTCCCTGGAGGGGGTCGATGACCTTTTTCCAAAGGCCCAGAATCAGGTGCAGTGGAGGTTACATTCTCAGCTGACACGCTACGAATAGGAGCGAGTGCTGGAGACAGACTGAGGAAAAGAACAGCTGTGATGGTCACTAATTTTTTGATGTTGTTATTCATTCACTCACCTCGTATGTTATATGTGATAGGTATTTACTTGAATTAGTATTCCCTGAAAGCTGAAAGAATCATAAGCGAGAGCTTAAATGATCATAAAATTCATCAACTCTAGGCTTGGGTTATTAGAGGAATGAGGGATTCGTAGATGTCCATATTGCAGAGTGGGCCAATTTTTAGGAGGGATATTTTTGGCTTTTGGAGCTCGCATATTTAAAACAGGAATGGCAGTCACGCTTGCCTTATATTTAGCTGAACTGCTACATTTTCCATCTTCTGTGGGAGCTGCGATTGCAGCAATTTTCGCTTTGCAGCCATCTATCTATCGCTCTTGGCGTTATTTTCTTGATCAGCTGACAACGACTACAATGGGCGCGGTACTCGCTCTTCTGGGAGGAATGCTGTTATCCAATAGTCCAATTGCGGTTGGGTTGGTCTGCATTCTTGTCATTATGATTAGTATGAAAATTAACCGAGCGGATACTATTAGCCTGACACTCGTCACTGTTATAACAGTGATGGAGGCTTCTGGAGAATGGCAGTTCGCGCTGAATCGTTTCTTATTAACATTGACAGGGATTGTTTCTGCTTTTCTAATCAATATTATAGTAGTTCCTCCGAAACCACGGAAGCAGTACATCAAGCAAATCGAGAACGTCTTTGCCAGCCTTTCCTTGCTGCTAAGAACGGCTGTATCTCATGAGATGAAGGAAAGTGTGTTTCGTGATGAAAAACTTGCACTGGAGTCATCTATTAAATCTTTAGCGGATAAGTACGCTTTGTTTGAGGAGGAGCAGAAACAGCTGAAGAGGGCGAAGTACAGTCAGACTCGACAAATGGTTGTCTATAAGAACCTGTTATCTTCTTTGCAAAAAGGCTTCGATGTTCTTGAGGCTGTGGATCGGCATTATTTTCAAGCGGATCGAAGCGAAGAGACAGATGCATTGTTTGACAGTCATTTGGAGCAGTTAATCAAATATCATCAACTGATCTTGCTGAAATTTGAAGATAAACTAAAACCAAACACCAATGAATCGGAACCCTTGGCAGACGAGAATGATGGATTTTTGAATTCAACGATCCTGGGGTATAATGCGGAGAAAATAGGTCAACTGCGATTGTATGTTGTAGCCGCAGCTATTTACGATTACGGATATCAATTAGAACGGCTTGATAAAGTGGCAGATCAGATGAATCGTATAGCGACTGATGAAAAAGAAACGGATCGTGAAGCTTAAAACATAACCTTGTGATGTGCAACATATAAGCTTAAGGATTCATCTATTAAGAGTATCCTCACTTGAAATATCAACCTTCCAAAGGGGATGAAATGTAGTGGAGAATCATGAAATTGAATGGAAAGAGGAACAGCAGCGGGTTGACGGAGTGACTAAGCTTTTGTCTGCCCATATCCGGCGATTATCTGAGGAACTCGGACTCCATCGCAGTGATGTGGTGGATATGCGGAAAGACTTCTGGGAAGAGGTAACGGTAAACTTCAGTAGTCCAGATGATTTAGGGGAAACTTCAACAAGTCTGCGCCAACAATCCCAAATCTTGAATGAACGTGAACGCCATCATTTACAGTCGAGCAAGGCTCTAAAAAAATATAAAAAGCTACTCGTCTCTCCTTACTTTGGGCGAATTGACTTTACAGAAGCACCAAATGGAGAAACGGAAAAGATTTATCTGGGGATTGGGTCCTTGATGGAGGATGATGGCACCTTCTTGATCTATGACTGGCGGGCGCCTATATCGAGCTTATATTATGACGGTGCTCCTGGCCCGGCAGCTTATGAAACACCTGGTGGACTTGTTTCCGGTACAATGAATCTTAAACGTCAGTTCGTGATTTATGATGGTGTTATTGAAGTCATGTTTGATACTGGGGTAACGATCGGCGACGAGCTTTTGCAGCAAGTGCTAAGCCATAGTGCCGATGATCGAATGAAGAGTATTGTAGCTACTATCCAAAAAGAGCAAAATGCGATTATCCGTAACGACAAAAGCCGAATGCTGGTCGTTCAGGGTGCCGCGGGGAGCGGGAAAACCTCTGCGGCATTGCAGCGGGTAGCTTATCTTTTGTATAAATACCGTGAAGTTCTGCAAGCAGACCAGATGTTGTTGTTCTCGCCGAACCCGTTGTTTAATAGCTATGTTTCAACCGTGCTTCCAGAGCTAGGTGAAGAAAATATGCAACAAACCACTTTTCAGATGTATCTTGAGCATCGTTTAGGACATGAATTCCAGCTGGAAGATGTCTTTAGTCAGACAGAAAACCTATTAAATGCCCCTGACGGCCCTGATGTGGGGATACGTAGAGAAGGCATCGCTTATAAATCATCCGTACCTTTTCTCGATGTGATTCGTCGGTATGCTACGATGCTGGAACATGAGGGCATGCTGTTCAAGCCTTTAATGTTTCAAGGTAGAGCGATAGTAAGTAAAGAAGAAATGGAACGCCATTTCTATACCTATGATCCCACCATTAAGCTTGCGAACCGTGTAGATTTAATGACACGTTGGTTACTGAAGAAGATTGCTGATTTTAGTCATGAAGAAAGAAATGCTTCATGGGTTGAAGATCAAATTGAGCTATTGGACTCCAGTGATTACCATCGTGCATATCAGATGTTGCGACGGAAGAAGAAAGCTACGCAGGATAGTTTTGATGATTTTGATACTGAGAAAGAAGTGTTATCCCGGTATGTAGTCAGCCAACGCTTAAAACCACTGCGTGGGTGGACTAAACGAGGTCGTTTTGTGGATGTTAAGGGGTTGTACAGTACGCTGTTTACTGATCGTGAGCTTATGGAACGTCTAAATGGTATTAATTCTCTGCCGGAAATCTGGGATGAGATCTGTGAGCAAACGCTAAAATCTATCGCAGTGAACGAGCTTGCCTACGAAGACGCTACACCATTCCTTTATTTGAAAGAGTTAAGCCAAGGCTTCCGTACCAATACGCTGATTCGTCATGTGATTGTGGATGAAGTTCAAGACTACTCACCTTTCCAATTGGAGTTCATGCGCCGTTTATTTCCAAGGGCTAAAATGACCGTATTGGGTGATTTGAATCAGGCGATTTATGCACAAGGTGAGGTGCTCGGTGATTTGTCTAGTTTGGTAAGCATTTATGGGGAAGAGAATACAGAAGTGATCTCGTTAACCCGAAGCTATCGCTCCACTTTTGAGATTGTAGAATTTACGCGTTCAATGATTCCTGGAGGGGAACGAATTGTGCCGTTTAATCGACGAGGAGAAGAACCTCAGCTAAGTGTGGTGTCTAGCGAGGATGAGCTTCTGAATGCAGTTGAAATGGATATTCGGAATTTGCAATCCAAGGGGTATCATTATGTGGCTGTCATCTGTAAAACAGCAGAAGAAAGCGCAAGAGTTCATGATGAACTACATAGTAGGCTACCAGTAAGGCTTGTTACGAAAGAAACGCCGAATTTCCAGAAGGGAACATTGGTGTTACCTGCTTACTTAGCTAAAGGTGTGGAGTTTGATGCTGTTATCATCTACGATGGTTCAGCTGAACGATATGGCAGAGAAACTGAGCGTAAGCTGTTCTATACAGCTTGCACTCGGGCGATGCATTTGCTGCATATTTTTAGCCTAGGAGAACCAAACCGGTTTCTTCCATCTGTAAAAGCGAAGACCATGATTGCAAATTCGCTGTAAAGCCCAATCTTCTGATCATAAGAGCGTCCTTTCGCATTCGCGGGGGACGGTCTTTTTATATGTATGAATAAAGAGGGATGAACAAACCACAATATAGAGAGTCGCCGCAAACAATGACAAAGGTGGTCAGTTCATGAAGGAAAGAAAATGGGATCTGCTTGCACTGGCATCCATTCCGCTAATTATGACCCTCGGTAACTCCATGCTGCTCCCTATTTTGCCGCAGATTTCTAAAGAACTAGGCATTAGCTCTTTTCAGGTGAGTATGCTGATTACTGTTTATGGATTGATGGCTATCGTTATGATTCCTATTGCAGGGTACCTATCTGACGCTTATGGGCGGAAAAAGGTGATTCTTCCGAGTTTAATCATTGCTGCAATTGGCGGTGTCGTCTGCGTGGTAGCCGCTTGGTTTATGAAGGGGGTTAGCGCTTATTGGGTGATCATAGCGGGACGTCTGTTGCAAGGAGTCGGTGCAGCGGGTGCCTTTCCAATTGTGATCCCCTTTGTAGGAGATTTGTTCAAGGAAGAAGAGGATGTGAGCAAAAGTCTCGGCATCATTGAGACCTCTAATACTTTTGGCAAAGTTCTCAGTCCAATTCTTGGCGCTTATCTTGGGATCTGGCTTTGGTTTGCTCCATTTATTGCAATTCCTGTTCTATGTTTAATTTCATTTTTTTTAGTTTTGTTCCTAGTTCGAAAGCCCGAGGCGAAGGATGAACCTGAGAAACAGGAGATTCGGGAGTTTTTATCTGGAATTGTGAGTGTTTTACGTAAAAAGGGACGTTGGCTGTATGCTATTTTTGCCATAGGCGGCATCTGTATGTTTGTGACCTTTGGCGTACAATTCTATTTGTCTGAAATGCTGGAAACTAAATATAAAATGCATGGGGCGATGAAAGGTTTTGTGTTGGCGATACCGCTTGCCCTCTTATGTCTGGCGTCATATGGAACAGGGAAGATCATCGGCCAGAACAAAACGTTAATGAAGTGGCTGGGCTTTGGAGGCATGCTATTACTGACGGTTGCAATGATTTTTGCGGGCTTCAATAAAGGTATTTATTTCTTAGTAGGATTTATGGGCTTAGGCTGCGTTGGAATCGGAATCGTGCTTCCTTGTATGGATGCTTTAATCACGGAGGGGATTGAGAAGGAGAATAGGGGTACGATAACCGCTCTCTATAGCAGTATGAGGTTTATAGGAGTAGCTGCAGGACCGCCAGTGGTATCGCTGCTGTTAAGCAGTGGTCATTGGGTATTATTCGCTTTGATGGCTACAGTCGGCGCGATTGGTGGTTTGCTGACCTTATTTGCAGTAACGCCAAGCAAGGGGAGCAATGGAGAATCTGGCGTGAAAGAAACGGGGCAGGCAAATCCGCACCTCTTGTCAAAGCGTGTTCGTCAGACCTCTGCAATGCCCTTAGATGGAAAAAAGAGCTATCCTTAAACTGCGTTACCATAGCTTCCGGGATAGCCCTTTGATAAAAAGAATGAAAGACAATCTTATGCTTGTGGTACGGATTCCCAATCCTTCAGGAAGCGTTCGATACCGTTATCTGTCAGCGGATGCTTCCAGAGGGTGGGCAGGAGCGAACCTGGGATGGTAGCAATGTGAGCACCAGCAAGAGCGGCTTGCTCAACATGCGCAATGTTACGGATGGATGCTGCAATAATTTCGGAAGTCATACCGTAGTTGGTTAGGATGGTCTTCAGATCCTTGATCAGCTTCATTCCGTCAACACCGATATCATCCAGACGTCCTACGAAAGGAGAAATATAAGTTGCGCCTGCTTTTGCAGCCATCAAGCCTTGAGCCGCTGAGAAGACAAGCGTTACGTTAGTTTTGATACCTTTTTTAGTAAGCTCATAACAAGCTTCCAAGCCATCTTCAGTCATAGGGAGTTTAATGACAACGTTTGGAGCCCACTCAGCAATTTCGTATGCTTCTTTGAGCATTTCTTCTGCTGTAAGTCCGATTACTTCTGCGCTTACTGGACCAGGAACGATTGCTACGATTTCTTTGATAACATCTTTAAACAATCTTCCTTCTTTAGCGATGAGCGACGGGTTAGTCGTTACGCCATCCACTAATCCGAGGCGAGTAATACGTTTGATCTCTTCAATATTTCCGGTGTCCAAGAAAAACTTCATTTTAAGTTTCCTCCCTTGATTTCCATATGGATTGACAAACAATATTCATATTTTCATTATGAGACATGTCAAACGAAGTTTCAACTGTTATTTTGAATATTTCAAAATAACTTTATAGATTGAATATCGCTTATACTTGTTAAAGTGCAGATAATATAGGATTGGTCTATGCAGTTATCCATGATAATATATAATCGGTATTGTTATTATGGAGTATTGGGTGGGACGTGATGAGATGTACTCGATATTAGTTATTTTACTTGTGCTCGTGTTGTCAGTTGCCGGATTCTTGGCCTACCAGAACAGCAAATTGGTATCTAATCAGAAAAAGTCAGGAACTTTATCACGCAATCCTGCACTAATGTATTCTATCTTTGACCAATCTTGCACTTCTAGTGTAGAAGATCCAGACGTAATTCCTTTAGTTCAATACACAGTTTTTGTGGAGTCCAGCGGGCAGGCAGTTGTGAATAAGCCTTTAGCAATCATTAATCTATGTAGAGTTAGTGCGGGTAGAGGAGATCTAGTTCTTGCTGATGTCGAACGTCGTGTACTGGAGCACATTAAATTGGCAGCTCCCTCAGATGCATTCATTGAGCATAAAGCTTACTTACATAGGGCTGCTAACCACGCTGAAAAAGAGATGATCCTAAATTTAGAGGATGTAGTGAAATTACAATATACATAAGGCAGAATGAAGAATGTTGATTTTTTCGGCTGCAAGAAGGATAATACGAAGTTGGATACAAGAAAAGGGGAATTAGAGTGTTACCCGTAACGGAAGTGGATTTTGAAGTGGTTGATCCAGAGAACGCTGATTTAAGAGAGCTTATTACGTTTCTGGATGAGGAACTGAAGATGCGTTATCCGCATGAAACGATCTATGTTGTTGATTTCAAGGATCCCAAAGTAAAAGAAATGACTTTCGTGGTAGCCTACTTAAACGGAAAACCAGTGGGCTGTGGTGGGCTTCGTCCACTGGAGTATATCGGAATAGAGATTGCAACGATGGAGTTGAATCGCTTTTATGTAGATTCTAGTTATCGTAAAATGGGCATAGCTACAAATATGCTGTTATTCCTTGAAGAACAAGCATTAGCGGCGGGGTTTAAGGAGATCCGATTGGAGACCGGAATTAAGCAGCCAGAAGCGATTGCGCTTTACGTCAAGCATGGCTACCAACCGATTGATTTGTTTGGACCCTATATAGGTGATCCGGATAGTCTCTGTTACGGCAAAATCTTGGATGCCGATGCTCTACCGGAGTCCTCCTGAATAATAGGTGATTTCAAGTTTACTATACATTTTTATAATGGATAACATGGGGGTATTAAAATGAGTATCAACGTTAAACAACTAGCAGCAGAAAAAGCAGTGGAGTATGTAGAAGACGGAATGAAAGTAGGTCTGGGTACGGGATCAACTGCCTACTGGGCAATCCGCAAGCTTGGTGAACGCGTCAGTGAAGGCTTGAAAATTACTACAGTAGCTACTTCACGCGCTTCCGAAGAGCAAGCACGAGAGCTGGGGATTCCACTGGTAGCTTTTAGTGATATTGATAGTCTGGACCTAACCATTGACGGAGCGGACGAGCTAGACAGCAGTCTGCAACTAATTAAAGGCGGCGGCGGCGCTTTGCTTCGTGAGAAGATTGTAGCTAGTAATAGTACACGAATGATTGTGATTGCCGATGAAGGTAAAGTTGTAAACACGCTAGGCAAATTTCCGTTGCCGGTGGAAATCGTTCCTTTCGCGTGGGAATGGACTGTGGCAGAGCTTGCCAAACTGGGTTGCCAACCTGAATTGCGTCGCAACGGAGAAGAGTTGTACAAGACGGATAATGGCAATTACATTGCGGACTGCCGATTTGAAGCGATAGATGCTGCACCAAAGCTTGCGCTGACCATCCAAAACATTCCGGGTGTTGTAGATCATGGCCTATTTATTGGAATTGCAGCGATGGCGATCGTAGGTAAACTTGATGGAAGTATCGAAATTATTGAAGCTCAACCTAAGAATTGATCAACCGCAGACATAAAGAAACTTACCGTTCATGGCCGCTAAAAGGATTGACACGGGTAGTGCTAACTCTGTATAGTGCTACTGTTATCTACTGGATGTTTATCGGATTTGGACGTGAAGTACATACCGGAGGTCCTTTTCAGTATAATCTGGTTCCATTTCGCACGGTGTCACTTTATTTCAACTTAGATAACGGTTTATCACTTATCAATCGGCTAGTAAATCTGCTAGGAAATGTTGTAGTTTTTATTCCATTTGGTTTTCTTTCGCCATTAGTAAAGAAACGTCCGGTTTCTTGGCTTAGGATCTCGCTATATGCTGTCCCTTGCATACTGCTTTTGGAGTGTTTGCAAATGCTACTGCATGTGGGAAGTTTCGATATTGATGATTTACTATTAAACATACTGGGTGTGTGGACAGGCTACGGATTGTTTCGAGTGATTAGCTTTAAAAGGAACAAAGAAGGAGAAATGTGAAGAATGTTGATTGATCTTAAACCCCTCAATGGTACACCTGAGGTGAATGAGCTGTTGACCTATGCGGTCATAGATGATCCGAATGCTCTACAGCAGACTTCGTCTGAGTATAGCGAACAAGCCGGGCTAAAGTTATATGGCTGGGAAGAGGAAGAATTACTGCTCGGTCTTGTAGGCTTTGAAGAAACAGAAGATGGTTCTTTGGATATTCGGCATATTGCTGTATTGCCAGAGAACAGAGGAAAGGGCTATGCACGGGGAATGATTCTGGAGCTGCTTACTACGCGTCAGCCGCGTTATCTGGTAGCTGAAACCGAGGATGAGATCGCTGCAGATTTCTATCGTAGTCTTGGGTTCATGGTGTACAGCCTCGGCGAAAATGCAGCAGGCATTGAAACGCTGAGATGTGTTTATGAAGTAGAAGAGATCCAGGATGAGGAATAAACAGTTTTTAGAAGACATACAATGGCAGGTCGAGATGAAATCTCGGCCTGTTTTTTTGTTGGGTATACCTTAAATTGTTCCTTAGAATTGTAAAGTTGACTTTTGAAATAAATGGGATTATAGTTTGACAATGAAACTGTTCTACAGTTGAACTATATTTGGAGGTAGGAAGCTTTGGAAGATGAAGTTCAGCATTGGATTAACCGTTATATGGATGCTTATATGATGGTGACCCGACAAGTAGCCGCAAGAATTAAAGATAGCATTGCTGCAGATACAACGAATGATCAGTATCAAATTCTGCGTCTGATTAATGCTCAGGAACAATGTACGTCTACATATCTAGCAGAAACTTTTTGCGTGGGTAAAAGCTCCATTACAGCGATAATCAACAGACTGGTGCAAGCGGGCATTATCGAGCGAACCCGTGACGAGAATGATCGTCGTCAGGTGTATTTATCGATGTCAGAGCATGGAAAAAGCGTATTTGAAGCAGCTGAGTCGCAAGTACATGAAGTAGTGGCACCGTATTTGTTTCATTTTGAAAAGAAGGATATTGAGACGTTCATCATGATGTTTGAGAAACTGGCGAGTCTAATTCAGAATGATAATGGAGGGAAGAGCCAATGAAGACGATTCTAAAAGCAAGATGGGCGGTCATCGCAATCTGGCTCGCTGTAGCGGTCGTGCTAGTGATGACGGCCCCATCGTTCTCTGATCTTGTCCGTGAAAAGGGGCAGGTTACCGTTCCAGAGGGATACCCTTCATCAAGAGCAGCAGAAATCATGAAGGAAGCAGCAAGTGACAAAGGAGGCGTATTACTCCATCAAGTAGCCCTTGTGTTCAATAACCCGAAGGGAATCGGAGCAGAAGAAACAGCAAGTATTCAACAAGGCGTTGAGAAGCTGGCTGCGAATAAGGAAGCTCTGCAGTTAGATTCCATCACCGATCCTTTTTCACAAAGTGAGCTTAAAGATACACTGATTGCCAAAGATGGCAAGACCATTATGGTGGCGTTGTCCGTAAAAGGTGAAGGAGAGGCTGTTACTGCGCTGCCAGATAAAGTGGATAAGATGCTCTCGGGTGTTAAAGCAGATCATTATTTGACCAGTGAAGGTCTGATTACAGAGGATATGATCGCAAGCTCAGAAGCAGGGCTAAAGAAGTCGGAGTATATTACAGTTGTCTTTATCCTACTTATTCTATTCGTCGTGTTTCGTTCGTTCGTAGCGCCTTTTGTACCGCTACTGACAGTGGGTATCAGCTATATTATATCCCAATCTGTCGTGGCTTTTTTGGTGGATCGTTATGATTTTCCTTTATCTACCTTTACTCAAATCTTTATGGTTGCAGTCATGTTCGGGATTGGGACGGATTATTGTATTTTGCTGATCAGTCGTTTTAAAGAAGAAATGATGACCGCAGAAGATACCAAAAGTGCTATTATTGCCACGTATCGTAAAGCTGGAGGAACGGTTTTCTATTCAGGCTTAGCGGTGTTCGTAGGTTTTGTAGCGATTGGGTTATCGAAATTCATCCTTTATCGTTCAGCAGTAGCTGTTGCAGTTGGAATTGCGGTTATGTTACTGGCACTCGTGACGATTGTTCCTTTCTTTATGGCTGTTCTTGGTAAAAAACTATTCTGGCCTTCCCGTGGCAAGCTGGAGCACAGTGAGAGCCGTATTTGGGGATGGGCAGGTTCTTTTTCTTTAAAAAGACCATGGGCCGCTCTTCTAATTGTTGCAGTAATCGTGGCCCCTTTCCTAGTGACCTATAGCGGTAAGCTGTCCTTTAACAGCTTGGAGGAAATTGGTTCGGAATATGCTTCGGTAAAAGGGTTTAATATTATTTCGGAGAGCTTCGGACCAGGTGAATCGATGCCTGGCAAGATCGTAATCAAGAATGATGATCGCATGGACAATTCAGAATATCTGGGACTTGCGGAGAAAATCAGCCGCGAGCTGGAAAAAGTGGATAGCGTAAAATCTGTTCGGAGTATGTCACGTCCAACAGGTGAGCTGATTAGTGATTTCTTGATTCCGAATCAGGTGGGTACACTTTCTGATGGACTGGATCAGAGTAACGAAGGATTGACCAAGATTCAGACCGGCTTGTCTGAAGCAAGTAAACAGCTTAGCGATAATGCTCCTAAACTTACAGAGGCTGTTGCTGGGAGTGCTAAGTTGACAGAGGGCACAGCGGATCTCAAAGACGGAATCGTTGCTTTAGGCGCTGGTCTCACTCAAATTGAGAGCGGGATAAAGAGTGGCTCAGCGGGTGCAGGAGAGATCAAAGCTGGTCTTCAGCAGGCAGCAACAAGTGCTAAACAGTTAGCAGATGCAAATGCGAAGTTACTTGAGGGCTATAAAAAAATCGGTGGTGGCTTAACCCAGCTGGATGAAGGACTCGGGCAGCTTCCGAAGCAGCTACAAGGTGTTGCAGACGCTTTAAAAGGACTGGACGGTTCCTTCGCCGGCCTTGAGAGCAGTTATCCGGAAATTGTTCAGGATGTAAATTATTTGACGATCAAAGGTACAGTAGCACAAAGTGGTACGGGTGCAGCGCAACTAGCAGCCGGTCTTGGCCAGGTTTCAGAACAGCTTAAAGGTGCAGCTACTGGCTTAAATGAGGCGAATGCCGGTTATGCCAAAGCTGCGGCCGGGCAAACTGCGCTCGCGCAAGGTTTAGCTAAGCTTGTAGCTGGAATCGGTCAACTGCAATCTGGACTCGATCAGGCGGCAGCAGGTCAAGGACAGATCGTAGGTAAGATTCCATCTATCACAAGTGGTCTTGATCAATTGCAAGGCGGACAGAAGCAGCTTGCAGATGGTTTTGGTGAATTGACAGGCCAGATTGGAGCCTTAACCACTGGACTAAGCGATAGTGCTGATGGATTGAAGCAAATTACAAGCGGTCTGGGCTCGGCACAAGAATACTTGAATCAGATTCAAGCGGCTAAGGATGAAGAGCTGAGCGGATTCTTCGTACCAGCTGAGGCACTTAAAGCTGAAGGTATAAAGCAGGTATTTGATACGTACTTGTCTGATGACCGTAAGGTGATGACATTGGACGTGGTATTCACCGAGAATCCTTACAGCTCAGAGGCTATAGATAGTGTGGGTGATATTCAAGCAGCAGTAGATCGTGCAGTTAAAGGTACGAAGCTTGAAAATGCTGAAACAGCTATTAGCGGGGTTACAAGTAGTCAAAGTGATTTGCGGAACATTTCCAATGAAGACTATACGCGTACAGTAATCTTGATGCTGAGCGGTATTTTCATCATTTTAGTGTTGCTGCTCCGTTCAATCGTAATGCCGATTTACCTTATTATTTCACTTTTGATCACTTACTTTTCAGCGTTGGGTGTTACAGAGGCTATTTTCGTTAATATTCTGCACTATGAAGGGATTACCTGGACGACGCCATTCTTTAGTTTTGTTATGCTGATTGCACTAGGTGTGGATTATAGCATTTTCTTAATGGCCCGGTTTAACGAAAATAAAACATGGGACGTAAAAGAAGCGATTCTACACGCTATGCGTAATATGGGTACAGTTATCCTTTCAGCTGTAGTTATTCTGGGTGGTACCTTCGCTTCTATGTATCCTTCTGGGGTATTGTCGATGATGCAGATTGCTACAGTGGTGCTCGTAGGATTGGCCTTGTACGCTTTAATCTTCCTGCCGTTCTTTGTCCCTGTAATGGTACGGATCTTCGGCCGAGGAAATTGGTGGCCATTTTCGGTTAAACAGAGCGGAGAAGCTAACAAACAGGATTTAAATATGTAATCTTTTGTGAGACGAGATCAAAATACCTTTCAAGTTTATGCAGCCAGTTGCCGGAAATCTATCGGTGACTGTTTTTTTCTGCGTACATCGCGCCTCAATTACAACTAGTAAGTGAGATGATGAAGCGACGATAGAAGAAATAACAGCTTCTTTAACTGTCCTAGCTAACATGGCTGAAGAACTACAAACGAACATTTCTAAGTTCAAAGTGAAACGCTTCATGTTATCAACATGAATAAGATCACTGTAGGGGATTTGGCTATTCTGGCGGCGCTGGCTAGTCGAATAGTCGGATAAATGCAACAGTCAAGGGAGTTCAGGATCTAGGTAAGAAGCCAGATTCTGAACTCCCTTTGTTATCCTGGGGAAGGTAGATTAAAACGTCTTCCAGACAATAGTCTCAAAAAAGTCACATCATATTCATGGGTCCATCATAAGCAGGTTGTATCTTTATAAACATCATCAAGAATAGATGGAGTGATCCCATGATAGAAATAAGAAATATCAGCAAAACGTATTATCCGGAAAAATCAAGCCCGATCCCCGCATTGAAAAATGTCGATTTAGTGTTACATAACGGGGAGTTCGTTGCGATCGTCGGAGCTTCAGGCTCGGGAAAATCCACACTTCTTAACACGCTTGGAGGTTTGGATAAACCTGATTCGGGAGAGGTGTACATCAACAAAACCCCCATGTCAACGTTTGACGGTGACCAGTTTTCTGATTACCGGAAAGATTACGTCGGATTTGTGTTTCAACATTTTCATCTGATGCCTCACCTGACCGTGTTGGAAAATGTAGAGTTAGCTTTGGCAATGAGCTCGTATGAGAAGAATGAAGCACACCAAAAATGCGTACAAGCCATTCAGGAGGTCGGTCTGGAAAAGGTGATTCACCATAAGGCTGGCGAGTTGTCAGGAGGACAACAGCAAAGGGTTGCCATTGCAAGAGCATTGGTCAAGTCGCCAAAAATGATATTAGCCGATGAACCGACAGGCGCATTGGATTCTCAAACTTCACAAGAAATTATTGATTTGTTGAATAAAATTTCCGGACAAGGCCGTTTAGTCGTTGTCGTCACCCACGATGAATCGGTAGCTAACCAAGCTTCGAGAATCATTCGAGTCAAAGATGGAGAGATCATCGAGGACCTGAAACAAAGCAGCAGTGACTTCGTTCAAACAGCGGAAACTGCCGAACCACCCCGGAAACGTTCGTTTCAACTGAAATCCGCATTCAGGCTATCTTATCACCGGATCAAGGAAAAGAAGTGGCGATATTTCCTAGTGTCCATCGGTATCTCCATGGGAATATGCGGATTTTTCCTGGCTCTGGCGTTCGGGAACGGGATCGACAATTATATGCAGTATTCATCCGATAAAGTGATAGACAGTAAAAAGCTGGAGTTTACAAAAGAACAAGATTATATGCTCAGTTCCGATTATTATGAAATGAAGAAAAACAAGCATGTCAAATTGGTGCAGCCTGAATTCGATATTTCGGCAAGAATCGAGAAAAAGCCAGACATCATTAGCTTTGATGTCAAGCCTTTGCACAAGGAAAAAAACAGGAGCGAATACGCCGCACCAAACGTGATGTACGGTCAACTTCCGAAAGATGAGGAGCATGGAATTGCCTTGTCCGAAAGTACAGCACAAAAACTGCTGCAGGATGGAGAAAAGCTGGAAGACTTAATCGGCAAAGAGATCACAATCAAATTTCAATCCATGGACGAAATTACGAGCTATCCCTCCCGATGGGATACGCAAACCATGAAGATCTCAGCCATTACGGAACGATCGTTTATCGGTAAAGAATATTCATATATTCCCTATGATGTCCACACCGACGTTGTCAAGCGTTCCAGATTTATCGGAAAAGACTCGGAAATCACGAACAATAGCTATGGAGTGTACTTGGACGATAAAAGTTCGATCCAATCAGTCGTTGATCAGTTTAAACAAAGCTACACGATCACAACGCCTGAAAACGTTTTAAAAGAGTTAACTCAAACCTTCAAAAATATACAGCTTGCCATGACGGGGGTCTCCATCTTAATCCTGTTGATCTCTTCGATCATGGTAGGAATTATTCTATTTATCAGCGTGTTGGAGCGGAGAAAAGAAATCGGCTTGTTCAAAGCGATCGGCGGAAGGAAAAGAGAAGTTCGCTGGATTTTCTTTTCGGAAGCGATTCTGCTCGGGGGAATGGCTTCTATTAACGGGACCGTGCTCGGCGTCGTAGTGCAGCTTGTAGTGAACCAGACGCTGGAACCGAAAATTCATTTTCAGTTAATGAGTTTAAACGTATTTACGATACTTATATCGATAGGTTTTGGCATCTTGATCAATGTAGTAGCAGGCACGATCCCTGCGAACCAGGCCGCGAAGTTAAATCCGATTCAACTGCTTAAGCAGGAATAATACATCAGAGGACAGGGTGATAGCCATGATAAAAATAGCGCGTTTGCTGCTCTTCATTTCAATCTTAACCGTATTTACCGCATGCGGCAAAAATAATCCGGGAACGACGGAAAAGCCTGCAGCATCTCAGGCTCAGCAAGAAAGCGGGAAGGTAGAAGAATCCCAGAAACCGATCGAGAATCCGATGGAAAGCAACCCGATTGAAAACAGTAAAAAATTGAGAGAAATGATGCCGAAACTCGTGAAAGATCTCAAAAAGGTTTTGATAGACGATGCAAGCAAGCTATGGCCATCGTTCAATAATGCGGATAAGCAGATATTATTGCTGAATCCTTCGAACAAAATAGCCTATCTCATGAACAACCAGAAATCCGACATCGGATCTAAAGACGAAGTGATCGAGTATAACACGGATTCCATCAAAGATGTCGAATTGTTGGTCACGCCGTTTCAACTCACGACATTCAACGATCATCCTACGTATGTTGTTAACGTTGACATTTCTTCAAGCTTCGGCATGATGTCGGGTGATAAAGCCTATGAAAATCTGTTTAAGTTCATCGTACATGAGGGGATTCATCTACTGCTGCAAAGTGGGGACTCGGTAGAAGGTTTAGGTACAAGAGCAGAAACCTATCCGGAAGATATCAACAGCAGATACTACCGAAATGAAATGTACCAGTACCTGAAGGAAGCTAGTAAATCCAAGAACAGAGATGAGAAGATCGATCAAATTCAGAAAGCAGTATATTTCTATGAATTGTATTTAAATAGTAACAAAAAGAATAAGCAGCAAGACGGTTATGATAATATTGAAGGAATGGCCACTTATTTACAGGAAAAAGCCTATCTACTGCTTAACCATCCCAATACGTCGACAAAAGAGTTGAACGATCTGACTGCACAAAGTATTATTGATAATTTCATTCCCGCTGATCAGGAAAAAGAAGGGGGGCTCTTGGTTAAAGGTAGAGAGTTCTATGACATTGGATCCTTGGCGATCGTATCTGCCGTTGATTTGGGGCTGGATGATAAAGCTATATTCACAACTTCTCCTTTAGGAGTCTTGAAATCCAAATTCGGGAGCCAAAAAGCGGAAGGTCACGAGAATATAAAAACGGCAAACAATGATTATTACATTTCATACAATAATCAGTTAAAATCATACGTAGATGATATCGTATCTAAACAAAAGGATGACAAGTATGCCGCCGTTCGAATCCCTGTTACAATCAACAACGCTTCGGTCATGTACGAGGATATGATGGTTGAATACAAATTTAAAGGGAACCCGGCGGAAATACAAACTACGACAAGGGAAATAGTGCTCGGAGATACCCGGATTAAGCTCAACAAGATGAAATCCTTGTACATACAGAACACTATGGAAATACTGAAAGATCCGACGAAGATGGATCCCAACATGGTGATGGGTTACACGATTGTATATGTTCCTAAGAAAGATATCGAAATCAACAAGGACAAGCTGCTTACGATTCAGAGGGACGATCTTCTCATCTTTGACGCCAAGTATGAGGAGAAAGATGGAGAGTATCAAATATTAATGAAATAACGAATCCATGCATTGGAGCAGGCATCTTCATTCGTACGGTATGTCACTATACCATGAAGATGCCTGCTTTATTGAACGAGGAGACATTCCATGAAGCGAACGATTTTAATTATAGAAGATGAAGAGAAAATTGCGAATATTGTCGCTGACTATTTTATGATGAACGAATACAGAACCCTTATCGCGTCGGATGGGAAGGCCGGGCTGCAAGTATTTGAGGAGGAAGCCGTCGATTTGATTATTCTCGACATTATGCTTCCGGAAATGGACGGATTCTCCGTATGCAGAAGAATCAGAAAAAAATCGGATGTGCCCATCATCATGCTGACAGCACGTTCGGAAGTAGAGGATCAGTTAATGGGCTATGAATTTAAAGCGGACGATTATGTGACCAAGCCGTTCAACCCTGAGATTCTTGTGGCAAAATCCAATGTTCTTCTCGAAAGAATCCATTCCGCCCAAAAAGAAGAAGATGGAAACAAAGAAACCTTAACGTTAAAAGGAGTAACCATCAACAAACTTACCCGGGAAGTCTGGATCGAGAGCACGACCATTGAATTGGAGCCGAAGCAGTTTGATCTTTTGCTGTATTTGATGGAGAACAAGCATATCGTCTTGTTTAGAGATCAAATCCTGAATGAAGTATGGGGATATGATTATTTCGGCAACGAAAGAGTGGTTGACGCGCAAGTCAAAAAGCTTAGAAAAAACCTGCAGCATAAAGCCTATCTGATCAAAACCGTATTTGGTCTAGGGTATAAATTCGAGGTGGAGTAATGCGGAAGAGAGGGATCGCCTATAAGCTTTTTTTGTTGCATGTCGTCTTATTTTCCGCCATATTTATCATCCAAATCGTCTTTCAATCGATGTATTTCGAACCCTACTATGTACATACGAAAAAGCAAAATATGAAAGAGATTGCGCATACAATCGAATCGAAAATTCAAAATCATGAGCCGACTGACGTGATCAATAAGTATATTACCCAAATGTCGGAGAATAACAACGCTATCATTTCGGTAATCGATTCCGGCTTTCAGCCTCGCTACGGATCGTCATTAAAAAATGATTACTCGCAATTTGTGGTTAGGACGAAAGACAATAGGGAGTATAAAATCATTGATGACTTTTTTACAATCCCATATAAAGATATAAACGAAGAAGAAACCATCTCCATTGACGGTCTTCTATTGGATGAAAAGGAATCTTTGGTACTTCCGAATAAAATCCGCCTCGGCACTCGCAACCTGGAACCAGCCAAGATATCCTCGATATTTTTCGAAGGAACCGTTGAAAGTAATCAAGGCATGATGAATGAGCAGCCTAAGCCTATTGTAATTGAAGGAAAAATGGTCGCCAAACCACCGGGAAATAAATTCTTCACAGCGCAAAAGAATGTCCTCATCAAAGAAATGATCGGTATGACCACCAGAAATGAAGGGCAACCGATACCCGATCAAATACATACGGTTCGGGACACGCAGACGGACATTAATAATTTGGTGTTAGCCGAAAATATGGAAGGAACAGATCTAGTATTGCTGGCTGTCACTTCTCTCCAATCCGTGGATGAGGTTATCGGCAATTTGAACCAGTATTATATCATATTATTTGTTTTCACCTTGATGATCGTTATTTTGATAGCTATTATTTTTTCCAAGACATTATCCAAGCCTCTGGTGAAGATGAGCGCCATCGCGAATCAGATTGCCAATCAAGATTTCAGCGAAAAATATATCGTCAAGTCCAAGGACGAGTTAGGTCAAATGGGCGAAGCTTTAAACAAAATATCTATAAACTTGGAACAAAAAATTAACGAATTAGTCCATGCTAATGAAAAACTGGCACAAGATTATGAAATGCAGATGAAATTAAAGGCCAAAGAAAAAGAGTTTGTCGCCAACGTATCTCATGAGTTAAAGACACCTTTAACCGTGATAAATGGTTATGTCAAAGGCATCAAGAACGGGGTATATGAGGAAAATGCCTTGAAATATTATGATGTTATCTTGGGTGAAGTTGACCGCATGACAGAAATGATTCAAGAAATGCTTGATATTTCAAGACTGGATTCGCCTACCTATCAGCTGACGGAGAGCGCTTTTGACTTATGGCACGTCTTTTTGAAGGTTTACGACAAATTCAAAGCGATGGCTGATGAAAAAGGATTAAAGGTTCTTTTTGAAATCGATGAGGAAGCTTATGTAAGTGGGGATATCAAAAGAATCGAGCAGGTCATCACCAACTTATTTGTGAACGCCGTAAAATATACGCCAAAGCATAGCCATATTAACATCAACATCAACATCGTATATCATGAAAGTATAAGTAAATATACGTTTAGTATTGAAAATGAAAATACCAGCATCTCTGAGGAAGAAATCGACCGAATCTGGGATCCGTTCTACAGAATCGAAAAATCAAGAAGTAAAGAATTTGGCGGGACAGGTCTGGGGCTCGCGATCGTAAGACAGATATTGGATCTTCATCATAGCAGCTATGGCGGTAAAAACACAGAAAATGGTGTCTTATTTTACTTTGATTTGTATGCAGTCGACATGGAATTTTAGGCTATAGTGTAAACATATTGAAAGGAGACGAATAAACTTTATAATTACCAGACAGGTCTTAACCCTTGATGATCTTTTACCTTCATTTGCTCCATGTACTATCCGTTCATTGTTTCTGACATTGATGTCCTGAAACCCGTCGCAAATAAAGCGAATTTTCTTTCTCCGCCAACCGGGAACAAACTTTTTAGGGGAGCTCATACAGCTTACTTATGTAAGAGACAACAAGCATAAACGGAGGTTTAGAAAATGAAAAAGCAGTACGTAAAGAAAATTCCTTTTTTAGCGCTGGCAGGTTTCATTTGTGCAGTAAGCATCGGTAAACTTCAAGTTTCATTAGCAAAATAGGCAACCAAAGCCCCAAAAGGGGGTAACGCAACAATCCCAAAAAACGTTGCCAAAAATAGAAATTGGGCGGCTGGAGATAGATTACTAAACATGGTTCGAGAAACAACTGCTAAACATGCATTAAAGCTATCCAGTCAGGTATGTAAAATTCAAGAGGCTCGGCTAGGTGGGAGAGCAGGAATGATCGGTGCAAATTAAAATTCATCTGACCATCCAAGCGTCAGCATGGTAAATCCTTTCATAAAACGACCTGTCGTATGGTCGAATACACGAGTGCGAGAAGATGAAATGAGCGATTCAAAGTGCTCAACGATTTTCAAAGCAAAGCTATGGAGGAACTTTCTCCAAGCAAATGTCGCTTGATTTAGAAAACGATAGATAACATCTTTCCTAGGTAGAGACTCACCGCGCTCGCTCTCCAAGAGACGAAACCAATTTCGACCTTCAAACACGAGAGAGAACAAGATTTGAAACACAGCCAAACTAGAGAGACCGAACGACTTGGTAATTCCAGCATTCCTTAATAGTTGGCCGATTTGTAAGGTTGAAAACAAGATAGAAAAGCGGTTTTTTGCCTGTTCAGACAAGGGTTTTTGGTGTAACATAGGGTTTACATCTTTGTTTGTATGGTTGCTCGATACTTCCATGATACCAAACAAGTTGGGTGTTTTTTTTGTCAAGTGTAAATGTTTTTCTCCTTAGATTCCTACAGCAGCAAACGTTTAGACTGATTTATTAAGTGCGAAAGTTGAGTTAGTTATAAAAAAACGGAGATCATTTCTGATAATAAGAAATGATCTCCGTTTTTTGGGGTTGAGGAGTCGTTAAAGATTATTTCATCTTGGCGAAAAAGCTGCGTAACGCCCAACCGCGCTCCTGCCGTTTTTTATATTTAGGCAGTGAACGATAAACAGCGGTAGATTCTTCGAAAGCTCGTTTCGCATCCTCTGATCTGCCAAGCGCTTTATACATCGAGCCAGCCAGATAATACGCCTCAGAAGAAGAAGACTGGATTTCTTGATACTGAGTAACGTATTGTAATGCTTTATCATGATTCGTATGGCGGAAAGTTTCCGCTAACCAAAGATATGGCTGACCATATCGAGCCTTACGGTTGATCTCCAGACCACGAAGCATTTGTGCTTCGCCTTCATCCAAAGCGCCTAGCTTGAGATTCACATGTCCAAGTTCTACCCAATATTCGGCAGATTGTTCATAACGGTCCTCGATTTGGAGTAGAAGATCCTTCGCTTCCCTGTATTTTTTACGTTCTGCCAAACTCCGCGCTAAATCAAATTTGGATGAAACATCATTAGGATTTAAAGAAATGGTTGTACGTAGCTTGGAAATTTGACGCATTCTTTTGAAGGGCTTTGTAATGCTGGGGAAGATGCCCACATATCGCCGATCCAAGAAATACAAGATAAGAAGCAGGATAAGTATAGCCAGAAAAGGGTTGCCCACTAATCTGAAGAGCAGTAAAACACCTATAAATTTAAGCATAACTTCCCTCCATAATCATTTGGTTCCGGTAATGCGATTGAATAGAGTAGATCTAAGGCAGCGTAATTATAACATAATTCAAAGCAATCTGAATCCCGGGATTTAAAAATTATACAACTTTGAGCAGCTTAATAGCGTCTTAGTGTAAGATGAATAATAATTACAATAATATCATAAGAAGGGAAAAACAAGATGAACTTATTAGTAAGGAAGCTACGGCTGTTTAGTTTGGTTGTTTGTTCTACTTTTATGGCTGTTATGTCAGTCCCACAAGTGATAAGCGCGGATCCCTCATCCGCGAAGCTGAGTGGAATTAAGGAGATTGTTGCTACTTCTGGATTTTGGGGAGGGAGCTCCTTCGCACTGGGGACTGACGGAACCGTATGGTCTTGGGGGAGCAATGTTTTTGGACAATTTGCAAATGGAACTGCAGGTCCTGAAGGGTGAACGATTACTCCCCATAGCATAGCAGGGCTTGAGCGTACGAAGCAGTTAGAGATCGGTGGAATTTATTATGTTGCGCTGAACGAAGACGGGACGGTTAAAGCTTGGGGAGATTACCGGGACAAGAATGCTGTAGAAGCAGGCAATGGGGTAAGCACTAAACAACACAAGGTGCTGCCTCCTCAGGTTATCACTGGGATGACCGATGTAGTCAGTATAGCTTCAGGCATACACAATACCTTAGCTTTGAGAAAGGATGGAAGCGTACTCCAGTGGAATCCTCCAGAAATCACTGATGTAGGTTATACAGAGCTGCCTGCTGCCACCAAGGTGCAGGGTTTAAGTGAGGTGAGGTGGATCGGGAGCAGTACTTATCAGGCCGCGATTCGAACTAACGGTACCCTGTGGACTTGGAGCGCTAACCCGCAAATAGAGAATGCAAAAACGGTGAAGAAACCGACACCAGTTAAGGATTTGTACCATGTGAAGTCCGTTTCTATGAGCGATCGCAGTATTCTGACTTTAACCGAGAGTGGAAGCGTCTGGGGAACGATTGACGGCAATAATTATAATGAAATCACGATGAAGAAGATGCCAGGTCTTACGGATATTGTATCTGTTCAGACGAAAAATGGGTTCAATCTTGTTGCCAATAAAAAAGGAGAATACTGGGTATGGGAAGCTGGCACTTTATTGCAAGGTCTGCAAAAGATCACAGTCATAAAGCCGATCTCCAAACTTACGCTGGATTTAGGTGGCTTTGTAGCTGTTAAAAAAGATGGCACCGTCTGGACTTGGAGTACCCAATCATCAACCGACAGTAAATGGATCTTTACTAAGCCTAAACAAATCAAAGGCTTGAGCAATCCGGTTTCTTTTGCCACGGGGGAAAATAGTAAATATGCAGTTTTGAAGGATGGAACAGCAGTGGCTTGGGGGACGAATATGTTTGGTCAACTTGGGATCAGTGCGCTTGATTCACGTCCTTTTACTGTATCTCCTATCTTGAAGCCTGTTACTGTAATCGTGGATGGGAAGAAGATCGACTCCGCACAGTCTGCTATATTCTTGGATGGAAGTGTAAGAGTACCGATCAGGGAAGTGGCGGAAAATCTGGGCTATACCCTCTCATGGGACGGGGATATGACGCTCTCGAAAGAAGGAAAGAAAATCATTTTTAAAGAGGGAGCCATTAAAGTAAGTTATACATCACTTGTTCCAGCTGCAGATTTGGCTAAGGCAACAGGTGTTACTGCAGAGTGGAATAGTAAACTGTACCAATTAACGATACAAACAAAAAGATGACTTTCATTTAACACGTGTTTTAATATTCTGTTGTACAATAAGTGAATTATCTCAATTGAACCATAATAACCAGTCTGGAGTGATAGGTATGGCTTTTACAATATGTGTGTTCGCCGGTTCGAATCCAGGTCTTAACTCAGAATATACGGAAATGGCTAGAGAATTGGGTTATCATATAGCTGCACAAGGTTGTAGGCTGGTTTATGGAGGTTCAAGAAATGGCCTTATGGGACAGGTGGCTGACGGAGTGTTGGCAAATGGTGGTGAAGTCGTCGGTATCATGCCAGTGGATCTTTTTAATGATGAAATCAGGCATACTGGGCTAACGAATCTGATTGAGGTCTCTAGTATGCATGAACGTAAGGCCATTATGAGCGGTATGGCTGATGCGTTTATAGCCCTGCCAGGTGGTCTTGGAACCTTTGATGAGTTATTTGAAATCCTATGCTGGATGCAGATTGGGATTCATCAGAAGCCTATAGGGCTGCTGAATATAAGAGGTTATTTTAATCCATTGCTAGCCATGATTTCTCATAGTGTAGGTGAAGGGTTTGCTCCAAAAAATGCGTTAAAAATGTTAGATATGAACTCTGATCCCGAATATTTGCTTGAACTGATGAGAGGTCAAGTTGATCATAGTAATAAAGGTATTGGAAATGTTAGATATCCATCACAGCGCTAGATTTTAGGTTTCCACTGCTCTAAGGAGCAATTAAACGGTTTACACAATAAGGGCGCAAACACTTCACGGTGTTTACGTCCTTATTTTTTAGAAATAATCACTCATGAATAGGAGGAAGGTCTATGATTAGAGAATTAGGTTTTGCGGCTGACGACCGTTTGTTAATTATTAACGCAGATGATTTTGGAATAACTAAAGGAACTAATGAAGCTATTGTTAATTTATTTGAAGAAAAAGCTATAACATCCACATCTATTATGATCCCGTGTAAAGACTCAAATGAAGCAATGGAGATTAGTAATTGGAAAGGAATAAAAAATATTGGCATTCATCTAACTCTAACAAGTGGCGAGAAACATCCGTATAGACCCGTATTTCAAAAAAGAGTTTTAAATAGTTTAATTACAAAGGAAGGGTATTTTCATCAAGATGCCACTCTTCTGGAGAGAAACGCAGCTGATGATGAGGTTAGTTTAGAGATAGAATCGCAGATCCAAAGTGCAATTGTTCATGACATTGAGCCAACTCATCTGGATAGTCATGGAGGAAGTGTTATGGGGTTATTCACAGGGCGAGATTTTTTAGAAATAACATTTGATCTATGTGAAAAGTACCGTCTGCCCTTTAATTTACCTACTAGGATAGTAGAACAACCATTTTTTAATAATGATCAATTGAGAATGTTTCAAAAAAGAATTTCTTCAGCAAAAGAGAGGAACATTCTATTAATCGATGATATAGTTTCTCTTCCATATTGTTTTAACCCCACTGATGCGTACAGCAAAATGAAAAGGGAATTAACTGAAGTAATAAAGAATTTAAAGCCTGGAATAACCCAGTTAACTTTACATCCATCTAAAATAACTGAGCAGTTAATAGCGATAACGGAATGTTATACAGAAAGAGAATTGGAATATCTTCTTCTAAATGACATTGATATTAAGCAAGTGATTAATAATGAGCAGATTAAACTTATTTCGTGGAAAGACATTCGCGATTTACAAAGATCTATTTAGCGCATTGCAAAAAGGGATCATTTTAATTTGTTTAATCAGAATGTGATGAAACTGTTTAAACTTTGGAGCAGCTGGGTAAATACCTATAAGCGATGAAGCAGAAACGCAAATTTCAGGAACGTCACGGAAGGAGTTTGAAATCCAATGAATGTGATCGTACATCAACTTATGGCTTACAATCATCAGTTTTTTAGACCTCAGCCCGTGGTCAATCCTAAGCAAGAGAGATCTAATAAGAAGAAGCAGAGTTTTCAGGAAGTTCTCAATGAGAAAATGAAAGTGTATGGCACATACAAAAATATTAAGTAAAAGCTACTACATATGTCTGCTGAAAAAAGCCGGAATGCAATGATCCTAGGGGTCACTGTGTTCCGGCTTTTTTTAGGGCCTAACCTCAAAGAATTGGCAGCTCTTGCGAGAGTAGTAAGTCAGATCACTAACTCTCGACTGAATAACGACATCGAAATCAGTGAAGCGGACAACTGTTGCTCCTGAATTTACCAAATGATCGTCCTGAAATACTCGGACAGGTAATTTTCGGTCAATGGCTTCTTGAAAATCACTGTCTGTAAATAGCGGGCGGTTAATAGGCATAGATATTAAACTCCTTTGATCATGTAATGAAGTTAGAAATAAAAATAGTATACCTGCGGAAGCACAAGAAATTCAATCTCCTTAGAGCTAACGATTATTTTATGAGGACCCTATTTGGATAGGCTGATCTTGAGTTCGTAAGTATTTCCACCATAAATCGGAAGTTTGCCTCCTCAAAAAAAGAATATAAACCCTGTACACTAAATCTTGTAAGAGAAACCTTTGAAAGGGGTACAGGGGAATGAATAAAGTAAAACACTTGGCGCTTTCGTTAGTCGCTATCATGCTCGTAGGTTCACTGGCAGCATGCGGAGGCAGCAATGCCGAGAATAATGCATCAAGTAAAAATACAGGTAACAACGCAGCAAGCACAAGTGAACCTGCAAAAGACGAGGGCACTAAGCCTGCTGAGAAAATCGAACTTTCTTTCTGGACACTCGGTAACGTGAACTACGAGGATCTAGCGAAAGAGTACACGAAGGAACATCCAAACGTTACGATCAAGGTTCAAAATACCGGTGACCAAACGGCTCACCATAATAATTTGACCACTGCTTTATCGGCGGGGTCGGGCGCACCAGATATTTTCCAACTTGAAATCGGTTTCATGGAGCGTTTTATCAATGCACAGGATAAATTCTATAACCTGAATGATCTTGGGGCTAAAGATATTCAAGCGAACTATTTGGATTGGAAATGGAAACAAGCCTCTTCCGTAGATGGCAGCTTCCAACTGGGTCTACCCACTGATATCGGTCCAACGGTTGTATATTACAGAACAGATTTGGCGGAAGAAGCCGGATTGCCAAGTGACCCAGAAGGATTCGGAGGAGCCATTGATACTTGGGATAAGTTCGCAACTGTAGCCAAGGCATTCAAGGAAAAAACAGGTAAGCCTTTTGTAGATCTTACAGACCTTACATTTAACGCTTTACGCGATCAATCGGCAGACGAAATTTATTTCAGCAAAGCGGATGGCAGCTTTATCGGAGACACCAATCCACAAGTTCGCAAAGCTTATGATTTCACTGTAAAAGGTATCCAGGAAGGCTGGATCAGCAATGTGATGTTATGGTCTCCTGAATGGGGCCAAGGCATGAACGACGGATCGTTTGCAGTAGTTATGGGACCTGCTTGGATGGCAGGGAATGTGAAGAGTAACGCGCCAGACTCCACTGGAAAATGGAAAATCGCGCAGCTTCCAGAAGGTGCCGGTAACTGGGGAGGATCATTCCTGACACTGCCTAAGGAAGGCAAACATTCGAAAGAAGCTTATGACTTTATCGCATGGATGGATAACAAGGATAATCAACTGGAATCATTCAAAACAAAAGGATTGATGCCTTCTATTCCTGCCTTGTACGAAGATCCTGCATTCGTAGATTTCAAAGATGAATTCTTCGGTGGCCAACAAACGGCTGTTGAATTTGGTAAAGCTGCTAATCGTGTAAAACCTGTATACTACGGTCCTCTTCATGACCAAACCGATACTTTCTTCAAAAATGCACTGAAAAACGTGCTGGAGAAAAAGGCTGATCCGGCTAAAGAGTGGGATGAAGCTGTAAAACAAGCGAAAACACTGGCTGAACGCAGTTAAGCTTTCTAATATAAGCATTCTATTTCTAGAAGGTCCGGATTCATGGAGAACGGTATTCTCTATGAATTCGGATTTAATGCCGAAGACGTTTATGCTGACACATTAGATTACCTGGAGGTGTGACATGGCTGAGCCTGTTATTTCGAGTCCGCATGCCGAGAGCAAGCGCCCGTTTTTAACTGAACAAAGAAGGAGCCGCATCACTGCTTATACTTTCATTTCTCCTTTTTTTATTCTGTTCTCGATATTTGGACTATATCCGATCTTCTTTACGATCTACCTCTCATTCTTTAAATGGGATGCCTTGAATCCTATGAAATTCGTAGGAATGAAAAATTATGAATTAGTCACAAGCGACCCTACCTTTTGGATTTCTTTTAGCAACACCTTAATTATGGGACTGCTCGGAACGGTTCCACAGATCCTATTGGCGCTTTTGATTGCCGTTTTGTTGAATTCGGGAATGACTCGTTTCAAGAAAACGTTCCGTGTTCTCTTTTTTATGCCTAATATTACATCTATCGTTGCTGTTACCCTGGTGTTTAGTACGCTGTTTGGGAACAACGGGATGATTAACTGGATGCTCAGTGGTTTAGGGCTTGATAGTGTGGCCTTCAACTCTGGTTGGTGGGGGGTCAAAATCGCGATCTCTACCATGGTGATGTGGCGCTGGACAGGGTATAATGCCATTATTTTTCTATCAGGACTTCAAAGTATTCCGACGGATTTGTATGAAGCAGCCCGTATTGATGGAGCGAACAGAAGGCAACAATTAACCTTCATTACATTGCCATTACTGAAACCGTTCATCGTATTTGTCACTTTGCTATCGACTATAGGCGCCCTGCAGCTATTCACTGAGCCTTATGTATTCTTAGGACAATCAGGAACGGGATCTACACGCCAGGAAGGCATCACTATGGTTACCTATTTGTACAGCGAGGCATTCCGCAATGGATTCTTCGGTACGGCGGCGGCTACGGCAGTCCTACTGTTTGTGGTCACGATTATATTTTCTGTCCTTAATATGCTGGTTTCAAGCCGCATGGGTGGAGATACAGGAGGGGGTAAAGCGTGAGTACTGTGCGTCTATTAAAAAAAGATCCGGATGATCTTGGGATTTTCGGCAAAGTAGGATTTTATCTCATTCTGATTCTTGGTGCACTCGTGTCCATCTTTCCTTTTTACTGGATGTTTGTAGTTGGCACAAATGATAGGGGCGCAGTATTCCATGTACCCCCTTTGCTTACAGTTGGGAACCAGTTTTTTGATAATTTCCAGCGGGTTCTAGATAAAACGGATTTCTTCCAAGCGCTAGGAAACTCTTTATTCGTCTCGTCCATGGTAACCATATCGGTCGTGTTTTTCTGTACCCTGGCTGGTTATGCTTTTGCTAAATATGAATTTCCGTTTAAAAATATTCTATTTTACTTTGTAATTGCCACTCTATTTGTACCCCAGCAGCTTGGTGTGCTACCTACTTACGTAATTATGGCCAAGCTCCACTGGATCGACTCTTTCAAGGCACTGATCGTACCGGCTATGGTTAATGCCTTCGGGATCTTTTGGATGAGGCAGTATATCTCTACAGCTGTACATACGGAACTGATCGAAGCTGGACGGATTGATGGCGGCGGACATTTCCGGATCTTTTGGAACATCGCCATTCCAGTTATCACTCCAGCGATGGCTACACTAGGCATACTGAATTTTATGACCGTATGGAATGACTTCTTCTGGCCTTTGGTCGTGTTGAAGAATCAAGAACATTTTACAATACAAATCGCGCTCCAGCAGTTATTCTCCAATCGTGACGGTCTCGATTATGGAATGATCATGTCAGCTACATTCACGGCGACCTTGCCACTGCTGATCGTTTTCCTGTTGTTTAGTCGCTGGGTGATTGCGGAACTTACCTCAGGAGCTATAAAGAGCTGATCTTACTTTTAACCTTTACAAGGGAATAGGCGGTTTCGTGAAGAATACTAGAGGACAGAGACAGCAGGGGGAAGGGGAATATCATGAAGCTCCGCCGTAAAATCTTGTTCGCTATTATTCTTCTCGTCTTTATTCCGGTGATTCTGATGGGGATTGTTACTTATGTCAACTTCTCTAACGCTATGGAGAAAAAATCAAGTAACTTCTACTGGGTTTCATTGCTCGAAACGGATCGAAAGCTCAAATTCGCTCTTAGTGAAATCTCCTCGATCACAAATTCTGTGATCACACAACCGGTGATACAACAATCGCTCAAGCAGACTAACTTTGTGCTCACCTATGATCGCAAGCAGGAACTCAACAATTTACTCATTAATCATCCGATGATTACTTCATTTAGTTTATATAGCAAAGATCGGTTGCTTTATCAATACAATGCGCCGATGTCTTTTGAGGAGATGAAGAAGCAAAGTTGGTTTCATACTATGGAAAGCGCGGAGGGACGCCCTGTATGGTCAGGGCCCGGTGAGAACGGTTCAGCGGTATCGGGTCATCCGGTAGTTGTGCAAGCCAGAGTAATCAAAGATTATTATTCTCTTGAAGATATAGGCTATTTGGTCGTTAATGTTAAACCTGATTTACTGGATCAGATTTTCTGGGAGGCAGCAACGCTTAAGAAGGGTGATATTCTGCTGGTGAACAAGCTTGGGAATATCGTTTTTAACAAATCTGGTGAACATATTGGGCAACGCACGGAGTTCCCTTTTTTAGAAAATGATTATGCCAAGGAACAAAACTATTACATAGACAACTATCAGGGGGAAAAATCACTCATAACCTTCCTTCCTTCACATAATAAAGACTGGTATTTGGCAGCGATTACACCGATGAATCTAATCTCTTCGGAATCTATATCTATTCGTAATATTGCGATTATTTTGAGTACGGTTTCATTGTTATCCGCAATTTTGTTTGACCGATATTTTGTTAGAAGGCTCGTTTATAGCATTAACAGCGCGGTCAACGGGATGAAACGGGTGAAGCAGGGGATTTTTACACCTATCACTACACGTTATCGTGCGGATGATGAAAGTGATTTGCTGATTGATGGCTTTAACCGGATGAGCACACAGATTAACGAGTTGATTGTTCAAGTGCAGACGGAGCAGGGTCGCAAAAAGGAAGCGGAAATGAAGGCATTAATGGCGCAGATTAATCCTCATTTTATTTATAATTCACTAGAATCGATTAATTCGATGGCCGTGCTGCAAGGTAATAAAGATATTAGTAAAATGGTCATTTCACTCGGCAAGCTGCTGCGAATCAGTATTAGTCAGAATCAAGAGCTGATAAAGCTGCAAATGGAGTTTGAACATGTTCGCCATTATCTGGATATTCAGAAGTTCCGTTTCGAGGATAAATTTTCGTATATTATAAATCTTCCTGAGGGTCTTAGAACGTTTATGACTCAAAAGTTGATTGTTCAGCCCATTGTAGAGAATGCATTGTACCATGCGATTGAGCCGATGGAGGACCCTGGAATCATAGAAATCACAGCCTATGAAATGGGTACGGATATGATCATTATCGTAAAAGATAACGGTCCGGGCTTCGACTTAGCCAAGATGATGAATCTATGGGATAACGAGGGAGGCGGCCAGAAGAAATATAGTGACAGTGGCGTAGGGCTTAAGAATGTTCATGAGCGCCTGAATATCAGATTCGGCAGTCCATATGGCTTACTTGTGTGTTCATCCCCTGGATTTGGTTCAACGATTCGAATCCGAATACCAAAAATACTGCCATAATCGATCATACAGAGGAAACAGGGGGAGATTGACATGAAGTGGTTATTGAAGTGGGGTTGGATGTGGATATATCTAGTGCTGATATCTGGCGCTGTTCTATTTATTACTTTAGGAGATCACGAACCGATTGAAGATAATTCAACAGAAAAAATAACGCTGACTTTCCGTCATTTCTGGATCAAAGAGCATGATCGGCCACTGCTGGCTATCTTTGAAGAGATTGTGGATAAATACCAAATTGCGCATCCGAATGTGAAGGTCAATTTTGAAGGACTAGACCAGACGATTCACCGTGAACAAAAGCTGAAAAGCGAGATGGTTACTGGGACGCCACCCGATATGTTTGTCTTATTCGGTGGCGCTGAAATTGAGCCATATGTGCGCTCTAATCGACTGGTTGATCTGTCTGATTTTGTCCGAGAGAACGGTCTAACCAATCAATTCAAGGATTTGCATCTATGGACCTTTGACAACCATATTTATGGATTGCCTATCGAAGGAAACGCTGAACCGCTGTATTTCAATAAGACTATATTCAACAAGCTTGGTCTCGGGGCACCTACAACGCTTCAGGAACTCGATGATGTCATCCTGAGGCTCAAGGCTGGAGGATACATTCCGTTTGCACTCGGGAACGAGGATCGTTGGCCCGCCGGGATCTTTGCACATTATTTAATGGATCGTTATGCTGGCTCCGAGCTGATTCAGAAGCTAATTACAGGTGAAGATCAAGCGAGCTTTCAGAATGAGTCCTATTTAAAGGCTTTTGAGCATTTGGATCAATGGATAAAAGAAGGCGCCTTTAGTCCCCAGTCTAATGATCTCTCAACTGAAAATGCAGTAAGTTTGTTTGCAAGCGGTAAGGCTGCAATGTATTTAAACGGGAACTGGGATATCAATTTATTTTCTGGTAGTGCGGCTCCAACTGATTTTCAGAATGAGGTAGGCGTTATTCCCTTTCCTGCCTTGAAGCAAGGAGAGGAGCCTTCGATTGCAGGAGGCTATACCATCGGCATTGGTCTTTCCTCCGAACTAAATGGAGCTAAACGGGAAGCCGCTTTGGATCTTATGAAGGCTTTTTACACGCAAGAAGTTCAGACCCGAATTGTATATGAAGGACTGAGAATTCCATCTATTCGTATTGCTTTTGATCCGGAGAAGACCGGTCCGGTATTCGCGCAAGTGATGGAAATGATGGAAGAGAACCGCAAGAGCTTTGTGCCTTACGATAACGTATTATCACCTGAAGTTAAGAAAATGTTCCTAAGTGTCATCGAAAAAATGATTAACGAAGAAATGTCTGCAGATCACGCTTTAAAGCTAGTGCAGGCATCATCGATGGAATACTGGAATCTGATCCAAAACTCAAGTGTTCAATAAGCATGGAGGTGCTGGAATGGATGAGATAGAAGATAAATATAAAGTACTGCTCGTAGATGATGAGCCAATTATTCTTCGTAGTCTAAAAGTAGCTATTCCATGGGATGATCTCCAGATGGAAATTGTGGGAGAGGCTCGAAATGGAGAACTAGCCCTCCGCTTAATAGAAGAAATTACACCACATATTATAATCAGCGATATCCGTATGCCTGTGATTGACGGAATCACTTTGATGAAGGAAGTATTACCAAAGAATTCTAAGCTGGTATTTATCTTTATAAGTGGTTATGGGGAATTCGAATATGCGAGAGAAGCTTTGCGTCAAGGAGCCTTTGATTATTTGCTGAAACCCATCGACCATGACGAACTGGTTGCAATGCTATACCGAGCGAAAACGAGGCTGGATGAGCAGAAAGAGAACGATCAGATGATGCATTCTGTGCAGATGCTGTCGATGCTAGCCCGTGAACGGATGTTTGCTGAAATCACTTTGGGAAATGCAAGGCCGCTTGAGCATCTGAAATGGCTGGAGAACAGTGAGCTTGAGAGCGGATATTTCATGGCTGTTGTCCAATTGGATGATTATTTTGTGCTTACTGGGCAGTGGAGCGTGGAAGAAAAGCGGCTGTGGTTGTTTGCGATCCGTAATATTGTTGAAGAGTGGTCGCTGGAGCATGGAGTGCTTACAGTCTTTCCTTTTCATAACGGAGAGTGGATATTGCTCTTTCCTGGATCTTTAAGCACGAGCAGAAGAGAACTAGGTGAACATTTAATTACTGGGATCAAAAGATACTCCAAGCTAAGCTGCTCTGTAGGAATCAGCCGCTGTACACAAGGGATTGATCAATTAAGCGCGGTGTATCCTTTGGCTGCGAAGGCTTTGTATCAACGTTTCTATTATGGTCTTGCCGGGGTGTTTATAGATGAGGAAACATCCATCGCAGGCAATACAGAAGTGAAATATCCAAAAGAGCTGGAGACCTCGCTGATAGAGAGTATTCGTACCTTGAATAGAAACCAAATGTCATCATTGTTTGATGAGTTGGGATTATATATTGAAGCTCAAGCTATTCCTAAAGAGATAGCAGAACGTCTTCTTGTGGAAATGGTTGTTGTGTTATACAGACATTTTGAACATTTGAATCTAAATTCGGATTGGTCTCTACATGGATTACTAAGCAAGCTGCACCATTTGGGGACCCTGAGCAAGATGATGACTGCGTTGAAGGAAGAATTTGGGGAACGATTAGATCAAGGAAGTAAACCTGTGAATCGGGAGGACACACGCAGTTCCATCGAGAAGACGAAACGTTATATCGAGAGTAATTACCATAAAGACTTAAGTATTGAAGAAGTATCGGAGCTTGCCGATCTTAGTGTCAGTCATTTTTGTACGTTATTTAAACAAATAACAGGCTATACCTTCTTGGAGTATGTGACTCACTGTCGAATGGAGAAGGCGAAGGATATATTGCAAAGTAGTAATGTGAAGGTGTATCAGATCGCCCCGCTTGTTGGTTATCAGGACCCACGATATTTTACTCAAGTCTTTAAAAAAGCAAGCGGTCAGACGCCAACGGAATATCGTGAAGAGCATACAAGGCAGGTTAATTAACGAAGAAGTACACGGAATGCATAGCTAAACTGGAAAAAAAGGGCGTAAGTATGACATTTATCATACCCTATACTTGATGTTTATGACTTATAGGATGACACTTTATCTCCTATACTAAGGATATATAAAAAGATCCTTAGCCAGACACATCAAGGAGGAAACGATAAAGATGACTACAAAACAGACATCACAGCTCTCCAGTCTTAAAAAAAGTGTAGCCCCATATGAAAAAAACGACCGCAACGCGAGCATAAGACAGCTCATTAATACTTTAGGGCCACTTGTGCTGTTATGGGGAGGAGCTTATTTTTCTTTATCCGTTTCCTACTGGCTCACCCTTTTGTTGGCCATTCCTGCAGCAGGATTTGTAATTCGAACTTTTATTATTTTCCATGATTGTACACATGGATCGTTCTTTAAGAATCGTAGAGCGAATGACATTATCGGAACGATCACAGGTGTATTAACACTTGTTCCTTATCGTCAGTGGAAGCATAGTCATTCCATTCATCACGCCAGCTCCAGTAACCTCGATAAAAGAGGGATTGGCGACATATGGATTATGACTGTTGACGAATATGAAGAAGCTTCATTCTGGAAACGTCTGTATTACCGGATTTACCGTAATCCAATCGTGATGTTCGGTTTAGGACCTATTGCTGTTTTTATGATTCAGTATCGGTTTAATGCAAAAGGCGCTAGACGTAAAGAGCGGATGAATACCTATTTAACAAATGTATCTATCGCAGCTCTCTATGGTTTGCTCATTTGGGCGATCGGCTGGCAAGCCTTTATCATGGTGCAATTGCCTATAGCCTTTGTATCTGGTTTTCTCGGAATATGGTTGTTCTATGTTCAGCATCAGTTTGAGGATTCCTACTTCGAGAATGAATCAGAGTGGAGTTATGTTATGGCTGCAGTAGAGGGAAGCTCATATTACAAGTTACCTAAACTATTGCAATGGATCACAGGGAACATCGGGTTCCACCATGTCCATCATTTAAGTCCAAAGGTACCCAACTATAATTTAGAAAAAGCACATAATGCTACGCCACCATTGCAAAAGGCGACGACCATAACGCTTAGCACTAGCCTGAAGGCGCTACACTTCCGTCTTTGGGATGAGGAGAATAAGTGCTTCATCAGCTTTAAAGAGGTAAAGTCGAGACTAAGCAAACCTAAGGTAGCGGGAGAAGTCCTGCAAGTTCATAAGTCTAGACTCCAAGGAGAATAATAACTATAGGTTCGAACAAAATAGGATTATATAGAAAGGTTAGAGCCGGAAAAATCATTCGTGGCTCTAATCTTTTTCTATTTATCGCAGTGGTTCAACAGATTTTCACTGAATTTGTGCTAGAATAAGGAGAGTAATGTATGGTAAAAAGGAGAGCGGTCATGCAAAAGTGGCATCATATTTTTCATAAAAGCACAGGTCTCAGCCCTTATGTGTGGGTCGTTTTTTACATTCTACCGTTTTATTTTATATTTCGCTCCTCCTCTACCTACCAAGTAGTTTGGGGAATCTTGATGATCGCTGTATTTTTTGTTTGTTATGTGCTTTCCTTTGTTTCTAAGGGGTGGCTGGTTTATTTCTGGACGAGTGTTCAAATATTAGTGTCTATAACGATGACGCTTTTGTTCGGATATATGTATTTTGCACTTTTTCTAGCCTTTTTTATTGGGAACATACAGAATCGAGTGGGGTTCTTCACACTGTACTCCATACATCTGTTAACTACGATCATTACAATCAATTATGAGCTGCTCTCGCGTAATTCAGTGTTTATTAGTCAGCTTCCGTTCGTACTTGTTAGTATGATTGCAGTGATTCTTCTACCCATCACTACCTACAACCGTAACAATCAAGAGAAGCTGCAAGACCAATTGGAGGACGCTAATAAGCGAATATCCGAACTCGTTAAGCTTGAAGAACGACAACGAATTTCGCGGGACCTCCATGATACATTAGGTCAGAAGCTTTCATTAATTGGTCTGAAGAGTGATTTGGCAGGGAAGCTAATCGACTCTAATCCTACCCAAGCAAAAGCAGAGATCAATGATGTACGACAAACGGCGAGAAGTGCGCTGAAAGAGGTTCGTGAAATGGTTACGCGAATGCGTGGCATTCGGCTTGAAGATGAACTGGTTCATATTCAGCAGTTCCTTGCGGCTGCGGAGATTGATTATATGCTGGAGGGGAATCCGAAGCTAACAAACACCTCATTGATCACGGAGAATGTCCTTAGCATGTGTATAAAGGAAGCTGTCACTAATGTTGTGAAGCATAGTGGGGCAAAGTCTTGCTCTATTCTGATTGAACCCTCACGAACGGATCTAGTCATTAAAGTGAAAGATGATGGGACCGGTATACCTGGGAATGATCTTTATTTCAAAGGTCACGGGCTGCAAGGCATGAGGGAACGTCTTGAATTTGTAAATGGCTGTATGGATATCGTGAGAAATGGCGGTACTACAATCGTGATTAAGGTACCCAATGCATTCCATCATCAGAAACAGGAGGTCATCCTATAATGATTAAAATTGTAATCGCTGAGGATCAACGAATGCTCCTCGGGGCGCTGGCTTCTTTGCTCGATTTAGAAGAGGATATGAAGGTCGTGGGCAGAGCAAGTAATGGGGAAGAAGCTGTAGCGATGGTTCAGCAGCTTAAACCGGATATCTGTATCATGGATATTGAGATGCCGGCAATGAGTGGTCTTGACGCTGCAGAAGCCCTGAAGACTAGCGGCTGCAAAACAATGATATTAACGACCTTTGCACGAGCGGGATATTTCGAACGTGCGCTCAAAGCGGGTGTTCATGCTTATTTACTGAAGGACAGTCCTAGTGAAGAGCTGGCACTCTCTATCCGGAATGTTATGGCAGGCAGACGCATGTATGCACCGGAGCTGATGGATGAAGCCTACAGCGGTGAAGTGAATCCATTGACTCAGCGGGAGAAGGAAGTACTTGGCCTGATCGCCGATGGCAAAAATACGAAAGAAATTGCCAGTGAGCTGTACATTACCACTGGTACGGTACGGAATTACATCTCTGTTATCCTCGATAAGCTGGATGTGGGGAATCGGATTGAAGCAATCACTCGATTTAAGGAAAAAGGCTGGTTTAAGTGAAAATATTTAATTTTTTAATGTTATTTTGATGTTAACACTCGCCAAATGATCTCCATCCGTATATCATTAATTATCGGCCTATTATTCACAATAGGACAGTTAATCAAAAGGAAGTGTATTTTCTGATGTCAAGAAAGCTAAGAGCCGGCATAGTGGGCGGCACAGGAATGGTAGGTCAGCGTTTTATTGCCCTTCTAGAGAATCATCCTTGGTTTGAAGTAACTGCGATTGCTGCCAGTGCTAGATCTGCTGGAAAAACGTATGAAGAATCGGCCAAGGGCAGATGGAAGCTATCCACTCCAATGCCTGAGAACGTGAAGAATATTATGGTTCAAGATGCTTCTAAGGTAGAAGAAGTAGCTGCGGACGTAGACCTGATCTTTTGCGCAGTAGACATGAAAAAAGAAGAGATCAAAGCGCTCGAAGAAGCTTATGCTCGTACGGGTACTCCAGTTATCTCCAATAACTCAGCGCATCGCTGGACTCCGGATGTGCCTATGGTTATTCCTGAGATTAACCCAGAGCATCTTGAGGTTATTGCGCAGCAAAGAAAACGTCTGGGAACTGAGACTGGTTTCATTGCGGTTAAACCTAACTGCTCCATTCAAAGTTATGTGCCTGCGCTTCATGCACTTAAAGAATTCAACCCTTCCAAAGTTGTAGTCACCACTTACCAAGCGATTTCGGGTGCGGGCAAGACTTTTGCTGATTGGCCTGAAATGCTGGACAACGTGATTCCTTACATTGGTGGCGAAGAAGAGAAGAGCGAGCAAGAGCCGTTGCGTATCTGGGGAAGCGTGCAAGAAGAAGGTATCGTAAAAAGTGAAGCGCCTACGATTACTTCGCAGTGTATCCGTGTGCCTGTAGCAGATGGACATATGGCTGCTGTATTTGTTTCTTTTGAGAAAAAGCCATCCAAAGAAGAGATTCTGAAACTCTGGAATAGCTTCAAAGGACGTCCTCAAGAGCTTGAACTGCCTAGCGCCCCTAAACAGTTCATTACTTATTTCGAAGAGGAGAACCGTCCACAGACCAAACTGGATCGTGATATTGAGAATGGTATGGGCGTATCGACGGGCAGACTGCGCGAAGATGCCATCTATGATTACAAATTCGTAGGTCTCTCCCATAACACCCTGCGCGGAGCAGCAGGTGGTGCTGTATTGATCGCTGAGCTTCTGAAAGCGGAAGGTTATATTCAGCCTAAATAAAATGGATGAGCTGTAAAGCTGATTCGAAATAGACACCTCATCAAAGCCTAGTCTTTGGTGGGGTGTTTTTTAATGGATTGATTTGGTGAAATAAGTTAGGGAAGGAGCTGATATACTTGTATAAATATTTATTAGCTTTTATATGGTTACCTTTAATACTATTCACAAGCGGGTGTACATCATCAACTCAAGAGGACCAAGAGTACGGAATATCTTCTATAAATGCTGAAATTCCTATTCCGAAGAACGCCAAGGAAATCGAAGTGACGACAACTTCAAGTAACCCTAATATAAAAATAGGCGTAAAGTACGAATTGGATAATATAGGGGGAGAACAAGGTTTTTACCGGCCTGAAAGCTATTTTAATAAATTAGAGGATGCTGGCTGGGAGGAGCAGGAGGACAAGCGGTTAGGGCATGTGCAATTTTTTGAAAAAGAGGGTACTGTCATCGCCATTGAAATACATGAAGATACCTTTGATATTCATGAAATGAATAAAGATGCTGAATTCTAATCAGAGTGAGAGTGTGGTAAAATAGATGAAGTGTATAAACTATACGAATTCTGAATGACTGACGGAGTGATATGATGGGTGCAAAAAGTAAAGGTGGCGGCACGGGCAGAGGTACGGGGAGTAAAGGCTGGACACGCTGGAACAAAACAGCAAAGCCAGTTAAACCTGCAAAAGGTGCTCCAACCACGGGTCCAGGCGCTAAAGATGCAAGTGGAAGCAAGGGCAATAACGTGAAAAAAAGCGGAAGCACCAAATAGCTCCCTTGAACTGGGTTATTCCTGAAAGTTAACATCTGATTTTGATCGTTAAAATCAGGTGTTTTTTTATGGATATAAGCAAGTATCAGTATCAGATGGAAAGTAGGATCATTATTGAGAATCGATAAATATATAAGCGAAACTGGATTTTGTTCCAGAAGAGAAACGAAACGACTTATTGCCGCAGGCCGAATCGCTGTTAATGGTATCGTCTGTGATGCGAATATTCTTTTAGAGCCAGAGGATATTGTATGGATTGATGGAGAGCCCATAACAAGCAGTAAAGGGGAGCCGGTATACCTCGCGTTGAATAAACCGATAGGCATTACCTGTACAGCTGCCCCAAATGTAGCCGGGAATATTATAGATTTTGTAGGTTATCCCTCACGGATCTTTGCGATCGGCAGATTAGATAAACACTCGGAAGGCCTCATTTTGTTAACCAACGATGGAGATATCGTAAACAAAATGATGCGTTCCGAGAATGGGCATGAAAAAGAATATGTAGTTCATGTAGACAAGCCGATAACGTCAGAGTTCATACATGCAATGTCTAGTGGTGTGGATATTCTTGGTGTCACAACAAAACCTTGTGAGGTCTATCGGATCGCGGAATGTCAGTTTAGAATTATCCTAACTCAAGGCCTTAATCTGCAAATACGCAGAATGTGCAAGGAGCTAGGATATAGAGTACTAAAGCTAGAGCGTATAAGAATCATGAATATTACACTTGATAGTTTGGAGCGGGGACAATGGCGGCATTTGAGCGGTGAAGAGCGGAGTGAGCTTATGACCCGCTTAAATTAACTTCGTGAACAAATCCTCTGGCTGCCAAGGTGATGTCTTCTGCGCCCGCAATAGCTGAGATAACGGATATACCGTCCGCACCCGCAGCTAGTACTGGTGCTGCATTGTCCACCGTGATCCCGCCTATGCCGACCAAAGGAATCGTAATTCCGCTGTTTCGTATTTCTTCAATAACCGATGTGCCTCGAACAGCGCGGGCGTCCTCCTTGGAAGAGGTAGGATAAATAGGACCAATACCCAGATAATCGGCTCCATCCGCAATCGCCTGCTGAGCTTCGGCGAGCGAATGAGCGGACACACCAACGATCTTATCCTCACCAAGCAGCTGCCTAATCGCTAGCGCAGGGGTGTCATCTTGTCCTACATGAATGCCGTCCGCATCAAGGGCGATGGCCAGATCAATATCGTCATTAACGATAAAAGGGACCCCGTTAGCACGACATATTTTTTGGAGCCGTCTTCCTAGATTAAATCTAACTTGGGCAGTTAGTGCCCCCATACCTTTTTCACGAAATTGGAACATCGTTATGCCTCCTGCGACGGCTTCTTTTAATACCTTAGCTGGGGCTATCCGACAATTCACACTGCCCATAATGAAATAGACTTTTAATAATTCCCGAAGTTGATCACTGTCTATTTGCTTCAAGGTTCATCCCTCGCAATCTACTCTGATATGCAAAATGATTCGTAGGTCCATGTCCAGCCCCTATGCCCAGCTCGTCTTCAATCGCCGCTTGTATAAAAGCTTTAGCTATGTGTGTTGCTTCGGGAACGGTTTTGCCCTTGGCAAGCTCGGCAGTGACTGCTGCTGAATAGGTGCAGCCTGTGCCGTGCGTGTGTCTAGTCTGAACTCGTTGATTCTCCATAAAGATGAATTCGTGACCATCATATAGGAGATCCACAACAGCCTTAGTTGAGGTATCATGCCCTCCTTTTAGCACTACATATTTAGAGCCCATGGCATGAATGATTTTAGCCGCTTCTTTACGATCGTCAATAGTAGTGATGCTCCTGTTGGTAATCATTTCAGCCTCTGGAATATTGGGTGTCGTCACTAAGGCTAGCGGGAGGAGATGATTGATTAAGGACTGAACAGCTTCTTGCTGTAGCAGCGTGGAACCCCCTTTAGCAACCATTACAGGATCAACTACAAGATTACTCCAGCTGTATTGCTGGATCTTCTTTGCTACGATACGTATGATGTCACTGTTAAAAAGCATCCCGGTCTTCACAGCATTCGGCTTCAGATCAAGTCCAATGGAATCAAGCTGCTGAGTAATAGCTTCCAGTGTCAACGGATAAACGCCTTGAACTCCGAGAGTGTTCTGGGCTGTCACAGCCGTAATAGCACTCATTCCATATACAGAAAGCTCCTGAAAGGTTTTCAGATCTGCTTGGATGCCAGCGCCACCACCGCTATCCGAGCCGGCTATGGTTAAAGCTTTAGATATCATCATTGTTCTCTCCTTAGGGTTGTTATCTGAGTTGCTTGATTATTGATTTATCTTGGTAAGTTTCAGCTGTGACCAAGCTCAATTGATTTAGAAACTCGATTTGAAAGCTACCCGTACCTTGTCCAGTGGTTAGTTCAGCGGCGATTTCAGCAGCCACTCCATAGAAGGAGAGAGCTTCGCCTGCGGCTTCAAGAGATGCTCCTTCACTTACCGCTAGAAATGCACCGACTACTGCACTTAGCAGACAACCGGTTCCCGTTACTTTCGTTAGAATTGGGTGACCATTGCTGGCAATGTAGGTGTTATCTCCATTTGTGATGACATCGTCTTTTCCGGTGATGATAACTACACAGCCTAACTTCCGAGCGGCTGTCTCAGCCAAGACAACTATATCGCCATCCCCTTCGCCTGCATCTACCCCTTTAATAGACCAGCTTTCACCAATGACATTGGCAACTTCCGCTACATTCCCTCGCAGAGCGGTAATTTGCATCTCATTCACCAGCTTTTGAGTGACCGCTGTTCGATAAGAAGTGGCTCCCGCACCCACTGGATCAAGAACTAAGGGAACGCCGTGCTTATTCGCAGATTGTCCCGCGAGCACCATGGATTGAATGGCGTAGTCATTCAGTGTGCCGATATTTAGAACTACGGCAGATGAAAATGCGGCGATATCGACCACTTCCTCGTGAGCATCTGCCATAAAGGGGGAGGCACCGAGCGCCAAAAGACCGTTGGCCGAGAAATTGGCTACGACGATGTTGGTGATATTGTGGACCAGTGGATTGGATTCCCGAACCTTGGATAGATAACTCATGATAATTCCTCCTCAAGTTTTATAAACGAAAAGCTAATGTTTAAAGATTAATAAAAGCATCCTCGGCTTTGATGTCAGTAGACAGTAAATCATTGTCTGATAGCCACTGTCGTACCTTTTCCCAAGAGGCGGACTCTTGATATCCAAAATCTTGGTCACCCGCATCCATTAGCGGTAGTAGAATCGATAGACTCTTCTCTTCAATTTTCTTATCGAGTGGAGAGGTCTCATCTTCGTGTGCAAGCAGCAAATTTAACGCTTTTTCCGGATTCTCCAGCACAAATTGTTGTCCTTTAGTAATTGCATTTAGAAACTTTTTGAAATAGGACTCAGAATTTTGTAGTCCTTGATCGCTGGCGACAAGGACTAGCTCGTAATAATCGGGTACACCGTAGTCCGTGGGATTGAACCCTTTAACGGGATGACCTTCTTTTTCCAGGATTAATTGTTCATGGTTAATGAACCCTCCCATAATGGCATCCACTTGCCCCGTCGCAATCGCCGGAATAAGGTCAAAGCCTACGTCGATTAATTTGCTGGCCTTAGGGTCACCCCCATCGTTTTGGATCATCGTATGAATCATGGCCTCATAAAGAGGAATGGAAGAATACCCAATTTGTTTACCTGAGAGGTCTTTAGGACTATGGATGTCTCCAGCCTGAGGTACCATTAAATGATTAAGTGGATGTCTCACAATCGCTGCAATCGAACGTACTGGAATGTTCTCACTGCGTGCCATGAGCACCTGAGGTTGATAACTAAGCGCTAAATCGACTTTATTCGCTGCCACAAGTTTCAGTGCATCGTTGCTGTCTGCGGGCATTTGGATCTCTACGTCCAGGCCTTCCTCTTGGAAATAACCATTCTGCTCAGCGGCATATAAAAAAGAGTGAACGGCATTGGGATACCAATCGAGCATAATCGTCAGCTTGTGCGTTTGTTTAATTTCGTTATTAGATGAATTAGTAGGAGGACTACTAACATTGGATGCTTTTCCGCAGCTGGTGAAGATTAGGACTGAACATATGAGAAATACGGGAATAAGCCATTTTCTTGGGGAGTTCAAATCATTCATTGCTTAGATCCTCTTTTCTTTAAAAATAATGGTTCGAGCAGAGCTATCATCAGAAACAACACTACACCGAGCGCGGACAACAGAAATACAGCGGCGAACATTTCAGCACTTTGCATATTTCCGGCCATCCTTCGGCTAAAGTAACCGAGTCCTTTGCTGCCTCCGAGCCATTCGCCGATGGTTGCTCCAATTACGCAGTACACAATGGATAGCTTTAGTCCTGAGAAAAAGGAGGGCAGCGCCAACGGGATTTGGGTTTTAGAAAGCAGTTGCCAGCGGTTTGCGCCAAATGTTAACAATAAGTCTTTGTAGGCTTGACCACTTGTACGAAGTCCGTCATATGTACTCACAACGACTGGAAAAAAGGCAGTTAGAAAGACAACAGCCACTTTGCTCCACAGCGTATACCCGAACCACATAATAAAAATGGGGGATAGCGCGATTAACGGGATCGTCTGACTGATAATAAGGAACGGATAGATGGCCTTTTCAAGGGGGCGAAACAAGAACATTCCGGTGCCCAGCAGTGAACCACAGATAACCGAGAGAACAAAACCTACCAATATTTCCTGCAGTGTCGCCAATAAATGCGGTCTGAGTAATTGCCTGTGTTCGATCAATGCGATACCTATTGAAGAAGGTGCAGGTAGGATAAAGGCTGGAATCAAGTGAAGACGAACAGCTGACTCCCAGATCACAAGAATGAACAACAGCAGTAGAATGAAGGGGCCGTAATTGTTTAGATATTTTTTAAAAGGTATGGGCTGCATACAGTCTCCGCTCCAACTCTTCCCGTAACGCTATAAACCGGGGTTCATAGTTCAGCTTGTAATGTCTTGGCCTTGGTAAATCAACGACGATCTCCTGTAATTCGCTATGCACGCCTCCAGACAATAAATAAATCCGATCGCTTAGTAATAGCGCTTCCTCTAGATCATGAGTGATGAGCATCACTGTTTGACCCAGCTCATCCCAAAGCTCCAACAGCCAACGGTGTATCTCACGTTTGGTCATAGCGTCGAGCGCTCCAAATGGCTCATCTAGCAGCATAAGACCGGCCCCGCCACCAGCTACAAGCGTTCGTAGAAATGCGACTCGCTGTTTCATGCCACCCGATAGCTCATGGGGATATGCCTGCTCTACATCGGCCAAACCGAAGTGTGACAGCATTTTCCGAATGTGAGAGATCGTCTGTTGTTTGCTAAACCTTGCTTTAATCTCCCAGGGCAAAAGACAGTTGTCGAGCACGGTTCTCCAAGGCAACAGCAAATCCTGCTGAGGCATGTATGCGATCTGACCTAAGCGAGTAGAGGATGACGAGTTCGAATGAATTATTATTTTCCCATGAGTGGGTTCGAGCAAGCCTGCTATAGTTTTGAAAAGCGTACTTTTTCCGCATCCGCTAGCCCCAATGACAGAGACAAACTCTCCTTGCCTGATATCCATGGATAGATCTGCGAATACAGGGGGGTGTTCTGATTCCGGAAAAGAGTAGGTTAAGCCTTGAATGGATAGGATTGTCGTGATGATCGAACCTCCTAAAAAGTTTTGTGATTGATAAACTTCTTGTGTGGCTTCAAACAAAACTTGCTTCGGAAGCATACGCTTAAGTTTTGTGATTGAATGTAAACAAATAAAGACCCATTCATTTCCGGTGGGAAATAAATGGGTCAAAAAGTTCATTCTGCATAGGAACACTAAAAATGCATGGGATGAAAATTCTGCTCCACTTCCCTCCGCTGGTATGATCCAGATCAGGTTCCAAGGGTCCGGAGCTTGAAGCTCCGTCTCAGTCGGCCGACTCCCCTAGTGAAATAACAGGTCCATATTTAATTTGTTTATAAATATACCATATCTTTCTGAGATGTAAAGAGAGGATCTTATGAAGGATTATTCTAAGAATGGGTAATATAAGGGTAGAGATTTACCTAATATTACAATTCCGATGTATATAATCGGAAAAAACCATTGACGGTAAACAGCAGCCAGTGTAGTATACAATTTACCGGATGAATTCCGGGTAAAGAGAGGGGAATTAATAATGAAAAAACTAAGTTTAACTATTCTATTGGCGTTAACCGTGGTGTTTGTAGCGGCCTGCGGCAATAATTCGAATACCGATACTTCTAAGAATTCTTCAGCTGGAACGAATGGTGGAAATACAGCCACTGCGCAAAACAGTCTGGAAGCTGTTAAAGCTAGCGGTAAATTGCGTATTGGAACAGAAGGGACGTATGCACCCTTTACTTATCATGACGCTTCGGGGAAACTGACCGGCTTTGACGTAGAAATTGCTGAGGAAGTAGCGAAGCGTCTCGGTGTTGAACCAGAATTTTTTGAGACACAGTGGGACGGTATTTTTGCTGGGATGGATGCCAAGCGGTTTGATGTTATTTTTAACGAAGTATCCATTAATGAAGATCGTAAAGTGAAATATGATTTCTCTGAACCGTATATCGTATCTAAAGCGGTATTGATAGTGAGCGAAAACAATGAGGATATCAAAACATTTGCAGATCTTAAGGGTAAAAAAGCCGGACAATCGCTAACCAGTAACCTTTCCGATATCGCCCGTGAGAACGGTGCTGAAATCGTTGCTACAGACGGGTTCAATCAAGCGATGGACCTATTGACCTCAGGTCGTATTGATGCGACTGTAAATGATGGTTTGTCTTATCTAGACTTGAAGAAGCAAAAGCCTGATGTGAAAATTAAAGTGGTAGATGAGATTCCTGACGGTTCGCAAAGCGCAGCTGTTTTTTTAAAAGGCAACGATGAGCTGATAAAAGCAGTTAGTGATGCAATTGTTGAAATGAAGAGCGATGGCACATACTTAAAGATTTCTGAGAAATACTTTGGTGCTGACGTTTCAAAATAATACAAGGTTTCAGAAGCTGACCAGCTTGGAGCCAAAAAGGATGTCTAAAAATGGATGACCGCAAAATACAAATTTTCTTAGATTCACTGCTACCCCTGCTAAAAGCTGGGGTGGCTTTTACCATTCCTTTGGCATTGATATCATTTGCACTGGGATTGATCTTAGCGATATTGACTGCACTAGCTCGTCTCTCCCCGTGGGTACTTCCGAAGCTAATCGCTCGCTTTTATGTATGGGTCATTCGTGGAACGCCTTTGTTGGTACAACTGTTTATTATTTTCTATGGTTTGCCGGCAGTTGGAATTGTGCTCGACCCTTTCATAGCCGCGACCATTGGATTTACGCTTAGTGTAGGGGCTTATTCATCAGAAATCATACGTGCTGCTATCCTGTCTATACATAAAGGTCAGTGGGAGGCGGCCTTCTCCGTTGGGATGACTCGTGCCCAGGCACTGCGCCGCGTTATACTACCACAAGCTGCCCGTGTTTCTGTACCGCCGTTATCGAATTCCTTTATTAGCTTGGTCAAAGACACTTCACTGGCAGCGACCATTACCTATACGGAGATGTTCAGAACAGCACAACAGGTTGCTTCCACCTCCTATGAGCCACTGCTGATCTATTGCGAAGCAGGATTGTTCTATTTACTATTCTGCTCAGTGTTATCAGCACTGCAAAATTACTTGGAGAAACGACTGAGTCGTTACTCTGCGAGCTAAAGGGGGAGACAATTATGATTGAAATACTTAATTTGCATAAATCCTTCGGTGAGCTGCAGGTATTAAAGGGCATTGATCTCGAAATGGAGCATGGCAAGGTGCTGGTCATTATTGGCCCATCGGGTTCAGGCAAAACAACGCTTTTACGCTGCTTTAATCTGCTTGAAGTCCCTGATCAAGGAAGCTTATCGCTCAGTGATATTAAAATTAATTTCACGGATAACAAGAAAATTCCCCAGAAGTCCATTTTGGCATTACGCCAAAAAACAGGGATGGTCTTTCAGTCCTATAATCTTTTTCCGCATATGACTGCACTAGGCAATGTAATGGAGGGGCAGGTTACGGTCCAGAAACGATCCAAGGACGAAGCACGCGAACATGCCCTTCAGTTGTTAACCAAAGTTGGCTTGGAGGACAAAGCGGATGCTTATCCGCACCAACTGTCTGGTGGTCAGCAGCAACGGGTAGCTATCGCTCGTGCCATGGCAGTAGATCCAGAGGTGCTGTTGTTCGATGAGCCTACCTCTGCGCTTGATCCTGAGTTGGTGGGGGAAGTGCTTAAGGTTATTAAACAGTTAGCGGCAGAGGGAATGACTATGGTGATAGTGACCCATGAGATGAAATTTGCTGCTGATGTGGCTGACCGGATCATTCTGATGGATGGAGGCCATATTCTAGAGCAAGGGACTCCGCAAGAAGTTCTTGAGCATCCGCAACATCCTCGTGCTCTGCAATTTCTGAACAGAATTAGTGGCGAAGAAGTATAGAAGAAGAACAACACGCAAAAAAAGCAGTTCAGGACTATACCTGGGCTGCTTTTTCTTGTTTAACATTCAATGTTAGTGGTGCGTCGCTTCTAGGTTAGGATTTAATACCGGTCTTCATGAATTCCAAAGCATTATAGAGCATAATCGCAGCTTCGGCGCGAGTGATTTCACTTTTCGGATTAAACTTCCCGTTGGCGTCTAAACTATTGATCTTGTATTTAAGCGAACGTTGAATACTGCCTTGGTAAGAAGGGTTCAACGCAGCATCGTCAGCGATATCTACGGGCACTATATTGATCATTGGCAGATTCCCAATGCCTTCGACCCCTTGCACTAGATAATTGGTGAACTCTTCTTTGGTCATTGTTTTGGTTGGATCAATATCCTTAGGAAGCTCGACACGATTGTAATACGCATTGATAAAGGCTTCAGCGTACCAAGCTTTATCCTTGACTTTCGTGAACAAGCCACTAGCAACGGGAGCTTTGTTGAAATCAATAGCCGCGAGACTAAGCTGGAGACCACCCGAAATGAACTGGATCCCTTGTGCTGTTGTTACTTTGGAGCTGGGCAGGAATTGGGATTCACTAACCCCTTTGATCAAGCCTTGATTTTTTAAAGAAATAATTTTTTCTTTGCCGTTTATATTGTCAATATCCTTAAAGGTGTTTCCGGCTGCAAATATTTGGCCACCCAGAGAGAAGGAGAGAATCGCAACGGTTGTAATCGCGGCTAACGTTCTTTTTTTCATATTCATGGTTATTTCACCTCGTTGTATGGATAGGCCTCGTGGCCGCTATCAACTTCTTAAACGCAGAAAAATATGGAAAGGTTGCGGTCAAACCTGCATTATTTCACGAAAAAGTAGATTTTGGCAGAAAAATAGGCAGGAATAGATGAAAGAACTTTGGATAAGAGAGCTAAAATGTTATAATGATGTCAGGCTCTATTCATTCGTGATTATTTTTGATATGATTATATCGTAACGATTACTATTTACGTTTAATATTTTGATGCATAAATGGGTGCGTCTCAGTGGATACGGATGTTAAATCATTCCGGGAAGGTAGGAGATCAAATGGATCAAATTTCAAATATCAGTCAGCTTTTTGCGGCGCAAAAATATAAATTAACGCCCCAGCGTGAGGCCATAGTGAACATATTGCTCGACAATGAGAAAGATCATCTCAGCGTAGAAGAAGTATATATGCTTGTTAAGCTCAGCTATCCGCATTTAGGGCTGGCAACGGTTTACCGTACACTTGAGCTCTTATGCGAGCTTCACATTGTAGAAAAAATGAACTTCGGAGATGGAGTCGCTCGTTACGATCTGCGCGGGAATGATCATTCTCACATGCATCATCATTTGATATGCAGTGTGTGCGGCAGGTTGGAGGAAATTAAGGATGACTGGCTGGTGGAGCTGGAGAAAAGAGTGGAACGTGAATATGGCTTTAACGTCACGGATCACCGCCTTGATTTCAAGGGCACTTATGGCACATGTAAACGAACGGGCTGCAAAAAAGAAAAAGCAAACAAAGCGGTCTCTTAAGACCCGCTTTCTAATTGAAAGAAGAAGCTGTCCCAGAAGTAGTAATTGCTGCTTAGGGGGCAGCTTCTTTTTTGGAAAGTAATTAGGTGAAAAATCCCTCTAAAGAACTCATAATTGGCCGATATGAATGGAAATGGGGAAATCCTCTCTATAAATCGGCGAAATATCTATATTTCACAACAAATCAGTTGAATTATAGGGAGATATTCCTTAATTTGCACGCTAAGCAGCGCTTCTTAAAAACCGGAGAAGCGCTACGTTGCGTTTTAAACTGTTAAAGGAAATCCTACTTATGGGAAATCCTGCGTCTTTTTTCTTAGCTTCGAGTGGGCACGAAGGATTTAATCCACGTTCCGAAGCTCCCTGGGTTACGGCTCTGAACGAGGATTACACCTTCTCCGCGGAAACGGCAGACAAGCGCTTCACCACTGGTTAAACTGTTCAACCAACCCGAGGCTGCTTTTTCTACCTTATAGTCCATATAATCTGGCCAGGCGACGAGATGTCCATTGTCGATAATCATCTCTTCACCAGGTGCTAAATTAATGGCGTGGATCGCTCCGAAGGAGGACAGGAATACTGTTCCTCTGCCGCTGATTTCTACAATGAAGAAGCCTTCACCAGAGAAAAGTCCGCGTGTTAAATTTTGCATTTTGGTATTTACTTGAATGCCTTCCGTTCCGGCTAAGAATCCGTCCTTTTGAACTAACAGCTTATAGGATCCATCTAATTCGATAGCTTGGATATCACCTAATGATCCAGGAGACAGTAGGACCTCACTTTGACCACGGATAGCTCTGAGTTCCTGGAAGAAGAACTTTTCACCGCTCAGCATTCTTCCCAGACCCCGCATTACGCCTCCATCAGCCGTTCCTTTTAACTCTACGTTAGGCGACATGGCAACCATTGCGCCCATCTCAGCTTTAACGCTTTCGCCGGGATCCAGATATACCTTCAACATTGCAAAAGCACCCTCGTACAAAACATCGTATTTCATCACTAAAAACCTCCGAATCTATTTAGATAAGTTAGAAAACTAGCAGTGATCTCATTGTAACGGAATTCTGGCTGCGCTCATAGTCTGTATTATGTTAAACTATAGTTGTCTGATAGTTCATCAATGAATAGGAGAGTGGTGCCACATGGCACGAACCAAGACTCAAAAAGCCTTGTTAAAGGCAGAGCGCTCAGGTATCTGGTGCGCAGCTCAAAGTCGAAGATCCAATGGGGATTATAGCGCCATTTCACAGCATGTACGGTTAACGCCGAGCAAACAACAGCAATTGAATAAGAATAAACACAAGGAGCGGATCTTCCAAGATGATGCTCCTTTTCATTTGGCCATTTGAAAATAATGTGCCACTAAGAATATACTGATGGAAGACATTATGGATAGGAGATATATAACTGATGAAACAAAATAAATATGACGATACAAATTTCTTCTCCGCCTATAAACAAATGCCTCGTTCCATTGGCGGGCTTGAAGCAGCTGGAGAATGGCATGTATTACAACCTCTGATCCCAGACTTACATAATAAAAGTGTTCTTGATTTAGGCTGCGGATTTGGCTGGCATTGTCTATATGCACGCGAGCAGCAGGCAAGCTCAGTCGTTGGCGTAGATATCTCTGAAAAAATGCTACATGAAGCGCGTGAAAAAACAGACGATCCAGCTATTTCTTATATGCAGATGCCGATTGAGGACATTGAATTTGCGAGCGAACAATTTGATGTGGTCATCAGTTCATTGGCCCTGCATTATGTAGAGTCCTTTGAAGCCATCTGTTGCAAGGTTCATACGTACCTTAAGCCAGGCGGCAGCTTTATTTTTTCAGTGGAGCATCCCATTTTTACTTCTCGAAATGAACAGGACTGGTACGTGGATGACCAAGGTAATCGTCTCCATTGGCCTGTAGATCATTATCAGTCTGAGGGATTGCGTGAAACGACCTTCTTAACAGAAAATGTGATTAAATATCATCGTACAATCTCAACCTACTTCAATGACTTGATTGGAGCCGGATTTGCTATCAAAGCAGTCAAAGAACCTAAACCTTCTGATGAAATGAGCAATGATCCGTGGATGAAGGACGAGGATCGCAGACCAATGTTCCTGATTATTATAGCTGAAAAAGAAAAATCATCTCATTAACATGAGTATTGTTTGAATATAGAAATAAGGGCTATCCTCGTAGTAGTTTATTTACTACAGGGATAGCCCTATTTTCAAAATATAAGAAAGTACTCGTTTCACGCAATACATTCTCGCAAAAACGCTTACCGTCCTTTAGGGACGCTGTAGGCGTTTTTGCTTGTTGATGCAACTTACCTCTATATCATACTTGAGTTCTGCTGTGTACACGGTACTGTCTAGGGGACATGCCAAAACGACTTCGGAATACACGGTGAAAATAAGTATAATTCGCGAAACCGCAAGTTTCCGCTACTTGCTCCAGCGGCATCGGACTGAAGGTGATTCGTTCTCTTGCCATCTCTAGCCGGACATCATTTACATATTTGATAATACTGGTCCCGAAGGCCTCCTTAAATAAATGAACGGCACGGGAGACGGAAATATCTACATGTGCGGCAACATCCTCCAACAGAAAAGGTAAGGTTGCATGCTCCTCAACATATTGCTTCATTCGGTAAGCTAGATAGCCTTTAGGCGTAATCGCTGGCTGATCTGTAATGAGTCTGTCGATTTCCATACATAGGATTTGCAGATAACAGGCAGATATCGCTGGTGAGAAATCGGAAAGACGTCTGTGCTCAAGAATCAGCTGACGAAATAAGCCGAGGAAATTCTCACTAAGTGGCACACTTAAGAGTGAGGGTCTCTGAGCACGTTCCCACCATTCAACAATCCAAGTTCCTTCACAAAAAATATGATAATCTCCGCTTTCGATCCGCGGTTTACCTACAGGATACTCTTCCTTATCAATGATTAAATAGTAAGGATCATTAGGAGCAAACAGCATGATATCGCCGCTCTCCACTGGAGTCATCACACCGTCGATCATTGCTCGGCTTCGGCCCTCTGTTTGCAGACGAATTAAATAGTTCTGATTTCCATGGCTATGTGACATATGAAAAGGTTTGCGGTGAAAGGAAAATCCAGCGGATAAAACGTGACAGGTAGTTGATTGGGTCATGTGTCCTCCTTGACGTTTAGAAATGATAATCAGATTGTTCATGTTTTAATCATATTATTCATTTTATTATATACGCTTTCATATTACTATGTACCTAAGCAATAAAGAAAGAAATCGACCATCCACGCTATACGGAGACGATATTAGCTATGCAAACAAGAATGGCAGTTGAAGGAAACTAACGGGAATCAGATTAGTCAATTCTGCAACAGCATTATTGTTCAAGTGAAAGCTGCTGTTGATCTCTTTGGGGACGAGCAGCAGAAAGAAGTTTAAATGAATTAGTAAGCCAACCCTAAACCCATTGGAGTGATTAGAAAATGCTGAAGATAGGTCTGCAATTGTACACGCTTAGAGAAGAACTGGAACAGGATTTTGAAGGAACACTGCGTAAGGTAGCAGCCCTTGGATATAAAGGCGTAGAGTTTTTCCACTATTTCGGTCGTACCGCAGCAGAAGTTAAACAACTGCTAAATGAGCTTGGACTGGTCGCACTCGGCGCACATCGTCCATATGACGCATTGTTGAATGATACAGAAGCAGAGATCTCTTACAATCTTGAGATTGGAAATCCCAATTTGATTGTTCCTTATTTGTCAGAAGAACAACGTAACTATGAAGAGGTTGCCGCGAATCTGAAGGTTATTGGAGAAAAGTGCAAAGCGGGCGGAGCAGTTCTTCTGTATCACAATCATGATTTCGAGTTAACAGATAAGTTTGTTGATAGTGACCGCACTGCTTTTGATGGATTGTTTGAAGAGGTGCCGGCTGACCTGTTGCAAGTGGAAATGGATACTTGCTGGGTACATCATGCAGGCTATGATCCAGTTGAATATATTAATAAATACGCAGGTCGACTGCCGATCATCCATCTGAAGGATTTGAAGAAAAATGAAGACGGCTCTCCGGAAACTGTTGTACTAGGTGAAGGTGAAGTGAATCTTACTGCAATTTTAAATGCAGCTGTACAGGCAAATGTGGAGTGGGCGGTAGTAGAGCAGGATTTCTGCAGTCGTTCACCATTAGAAAGTGTAGAAGATAGTTTGAAATGGGTAAAAGCATACGCAAATCAAGGAGGAAAAGTTAATGTCTAATAAGTTGAAAATTGCTATTGTAGGTTGCGGTGGAATCGCAAATGGAAAACATATGCCAAGTTTATCACGTCAGAAGGATGCTGAAATGGTAGCTTTCTGTGATATCGTTGAAGAACGTGCACAAAAAGCAGCCAAGACTTATGGAGTTGAAGGTGCTGCAGTTTATACGGATTACACCGAGCTTTTGAAAGCTGGCGGATTTGATATTGTTCATGTCTGCACACCGAATGACAGTCACTCCGTGATTACTGTAGCTGCTTTGGAAGCTGGCAATCATGTAATGTGTGAAAAGCCTATGGCTAAGACCACAGCTCAAGCACAAGAAATGCTAGATGCTGCCAAACGTACGGGCAAGAAACTGTCTGTCGCTTACCAGAATCGTTATCGTTCGGATAGTGAGTACCTCAAAGCGGTTTGCGAAAACGGCGAGCTGGGTGAAATTTATTATGCAAAAGCAATCGCGCTGCGTCGTCGTGCAGTTCCTACTTGGGGCGTATTCCTAGATGAAGAGAAACAAGGTGGCGGTCCACTGATCGATATCGGAACTCATGCACTTGATCTTACTTTATGGATGATGGACAATTATAAACCACGCAGTGTTATGGGATCGGCTTTCCATAAGTTGGGTAACCGCCAAAACGGTGGTAACGCATTTGGTCCTTGGGATCCAGAACAATTTAAAGTAGAAGATTCTGCTTTTGGATTTATTACCATGGAAAACGGTGCTATAATTGTATTGGAATCCAGCTGGGCGCTTAATGTATCTGAGTATCGAGAAGCTCAAACGCTTCTGGCAGGTACAGAGGGTGGTGCGGATATGAAGGACGGACTGCGCCTAAACGGTGACCGTGGTGGACGTCTGTATGAGACCAAAGTAGATTTGTCTGCTGGCGGTGTAGCTTTCTATGACGGAGGTCAAGAGAGTGAATCCGATCGAGAAGCTCGCCTATGGCTTGAAGCGGTTAGAGATGATAAGGACCCAGTAGTTAAACCTGAACAGGCCCTCGTCGTAACTCAAATCTTGGAAGCTATTTATGAATCTTCCCGTACAGGTCGCGCTGTCTATTTTGACGGCACATCAGATAATTAATTAGGAAATAGGAGTGGAAGTCATGAGCTCAAACATACATTCCGTAGTCATTGTTGGCTTTGGAGGAATGGGGAAGTATCACGCAGAATTGATTAAGGAGAATAATTCCCTTGAAGTGGTAGGAACATACGACGTGCTTGAAGCACGTCGTACGGACTCCGCCAAAGCTGGCTACAAGGTATATGAGAGTTATGAAGAAGTATTAGCAGATCCTGCAGTTGAGATTGTTCTTATTGCCACACCAAATGATGTGCACAAAGAAATTGCTGTACGAGCTCTGCAAGCTGGCAAACATGTTATTTGTGAGAAGCCGGTCGCTATGTCGAAGGAAGAGCTTCAAGAAATGCTGGCCGCTGCAGATGCAGCAGGACGTGTATTCATGGTTCACCAGAATAGACGTTGGGATGAGGACTTCTTAACGATCAAAAAAATGTACGATCAAGAAATCATCGGTTCTTTGTTCCAGATCGAATCCCGTGTACACGGAGCAAATGGTATTCCTGGCGACTGGCGTCATGTGAAGGCACAGGGTGGAGGTATGCTGCTGGATTGGGGCGTTCATTTATTGGACCAGCTCTTATTTATGATCGATAGCAAAGTCACTAGTGTGAGCAGCAGTCTGAGCTTTATTCTTGGCAATGATGTGGATGATGGTTTTGAAGCTATTCTGCAGTTTGAGAATGGAATTAAAGCTATCGTTGAGGTGGGTACAACCAACTTTATTACGCTGCCTAGATGGTATGTGAAGGGTATTGAAGGAACGGGAATTATCGAGGATTGGTCTTTGACTGGACGTTTAGTCACTAGAAACAATGAAGGCCAAAAGATTGAGCCTAAACCTATTCGCGCAGGTGTAGGATTAACTAAAACGATGGCGCCTCCTTCGGAAGGAGCTACCATTACAGAAGCTTTACCTCAACCTGCGGCTCTAAGCTCTAGCTTCTATGACAATTTCGCAGCCGTTATTGAGGGAACTGCAGAGCCAATCGTTAAGAATTCCGAAGTATTGCGTGTTCAGAATTTGATTGAGGCTATTTTTGAATCTGCTGAGAAGAATCAAGTGCTGAAAGACTTCGATATGTATGGTGAAGGTAAGTAAACTATTTGCAAAAGAGGTGACTTACAATGAAACTTGGAGTATTTATGGTCTTGTTTGGCGGTCGCAAGCTGGAGGATGCTCTTGATTATGTAGTGTCCAAAGGATTAAAGGCGGTAGAGATTGGTACAGGAGGTAATCCTGGTAACAGTCACTGTGATCCTAAGATGCTGCTCGAGAATGAGACGGCATTGAAAGAATTCAAACATGCTGTGGAATCCCGTGGATTGACGATCAGTGCACTGAGCTGTCATGGAAATCCGCTACACCCGCAAAAAGAGCTTGCCCAGAAGGATCATGAGGATTTTGTAAATTCGGTCAAATTGGCGCAGAAGCTTGGGGTTCCTGTTGTAAATACATTCTCTGGATGTCCAGGTGATCATGAGGGTGCTAAGTATCCGAACTGGCCGGTAGCGCCATGGCCAAATGATTATCAAGAAATTCTGGATTGGCAATGGGAGAATAAAGTGATTCCTTACTGGACTGAATGGGGAGCCTTTGCCGCAGAGCATGATGTGAAGGTTGGTCTTGAGCTACACGGCGGATTCTCCGTTCACACACCGGGTACTCTACTGCGTTTGAGAGAAGCTGCGGGTGAGGTAATCGGAGCTAACCTTGACCCGAGCCATATGTGGTGGCAAGGAATTGATCCGGTGCAGGCAATTCATATTTTGGGACGCCAAGGCGCAATCCATCATTTCCACGCTAAAGATACAGTTATTGATCCAGTCAATGTCAATATGCATGGCTTAACAGATATGCAATCCTATACCAAAATGCTTGACCGTGCATGGCAGTTCCGTTCGGTTGGTTTTGGACATGATCTTAAGACTTGGGCTGACATTATGAGCGCTCTTCGTTTGGTAGGATATGATTATGTGGTCAGTATTGAACATGAAGATGGATTGATGTCTGTGGAAGAAGGTTTCTCCAAAGCTGTAAGTAATCTTCAACAAGTATTGATTGAGGAGCCACTAGCAGAAATGTGGTGGGTTTAGATTAATTAAGGGTATAGATATAAGAAATGACGTGCGCAAGCACGTCATTTTTCCTGTATTAATAATCTGAATATTAAACCATACAAATTGGAGGACGATCATGCAGCCGATAAAAATACAGAGAGAACATAAACTACAAATTACATCCAGCATTCAGGATTATTTTGAAACGGAGCTGTCTAGCGAAATTGGCCAATTAGCAAGTGAGAATCTTCTTGATTTTATGCTCAAAGAACTCTCACCTTATATTTATAATCAGGCACTGGCAGATGCCCGTAAAGTGATAGAGCAAAAGATGATTTCCATTGAAGAAGAATTGTATGCACTTGAGCAACCACTAACATCTGCTAGAAGATAGTCCGCAACATAATGTATTGTTTACCGCTGATTGGTAATTGTTACGTCTGGATCAGTCTCAGCTTCATAATCTACACCCTCAGTCTCAAATCCAAATAACTGGAAGAACTCCTGTTTGTAGCTTTCTAGATCTGTCAATTCATAGATGTTGTCTGTAGTGAGTTCATCCCAGATTTGAGTCACTTGATTCTGTACATCTGGGGACATCTCCCAGTCATCGATTCGGATACGCCCTTCTTCATCCACAGGGGTCCCTTCGATCGCATAAAGACGTTTTGCAAATAACCGATAGGTTTGCTCAATACAACCTTCATGAAGTCCTTTCTCTTTCATGACTTTGTATAGTGCAGAAGTGTACAGGGGGACGACAGGAATTGCTGAGCTAGACTGTGTGACCAGTCCTTTCGTAACTGCTACATAGGCTCGACCGTCTATACTAGATAGTTCATCATTAAGAGTGTGTGCTGTTAATTCTAGATGATCTTTTGCAAGTCCAATCGTTCCCTTCCGATATACAGACTGGGTGATTTCCGGCCCGATATATGAGAATGCAATGGTGGTAGCATGATCCGCCAAAGCTCCGGCTTGATGAAGAGCTTCAATCCAAAGCTGCCAATCGTCACCACCCATCACTCGAATGGTATCATCGATTTCCTTGTCTGTAGCGGGCTCAATAGAAATTTGACTGACTTCACCCGTATGAAAGTTTACGGTTTTATTCGTGTAGGTATCTCCTATAGGTTTAATAACGGAGTTATAAACTTCACCCGTCACAGGATCTGTTCGACGGGCAGAAGCAACGCTGTAGATGACAAGATCAACTTGTCCCAATTCACTGCGAATCAGCTGTATGGTTCTATCCTTAGTTTCCTTGGAGAAGGCATCACCGGTTACGCTGTAGGATTGAAGACCAGCTTTCTCTGCAAGTTCCTCAAAGGCTGCTGAATTGTACCATCCAGCAGAGGCTGTACGGGCTCCGTTGCTGCCGCTCTGGCGGTAGACGCCTACTGTGCTGGCTCGAGCCCCAAAGGCGGCTGTAATCCGTGAGGCGAGGCCATATCCTGTAGAGGCGCCAATGACAAGCACCTTGCGTGGTCCTTTGATCTCGGGTTGTGTCTGGATATATTCGATTTGCCGCTCTACTTGACGAGCGCAACCATGCGGATGTGCGGTAGTACAGATAAAGCCGCGTGTTCTAGGTTTAATAATCATGTTAATCGTTTCCTCTCTTTCATGAAAAGCGGGCTAATGAGACTCGTTTGTTCTAATTTTAACAATTTTCAATCAAATGGAGAAGGATTGTTTATCGTTTGATACTTATTTCATTATGGTGGTGAGATTTTGGAGAGCTTTACTAAAACAAAATTAACGACAGAGCAACAGAATGATTTGGTAGGTGCTACTTTTGGAAGTCATGTGAGCATTCATCGAAGTACTGAACTGACAGGTGGCTATTTTAACGCAGCATATGACCTTTTATTATCAGATGGAAGAGACATGATTCTAAAGATAGCACCGTCAGCTGAAACAGACACCCTTAGTTACGAGCATGATATTATGTCTGTAGAGGTTGCGGCGATGCGACTGATGAAGTCAAAAGGGACAGTACCTGTGCCTGAGGTATACGCTTATGATAACAGTAAAGAAATGATTTCAAGTGAGTTTTTTTTCATGGAGAAAATAGTTGGCCAGCCCTATAATGAAATTAAGGAAGAGCTAAGCTCGCAGCAGAGAATTAGTATTGAGGAAGAGTTAGGTCGTTATTCCCGTTTAATTAATGAAATTCCTGGTGAGCGTTTCGGATTATTTAGTGCGTCCACACCCGTAAAAGGAACTTCATGGCGGGAAACTTTTAAGCATTTGATAATGAACCTGCTTGAAGATGCACGTCGTTTAAAGGTAGAAATGCCCATTCCGTTAGAAACTGTTGAGGCAGAGATCAAAAGTCGCTTACATGTTATGGACGCAGTCGTTGAGCCTCGTCTAATACATTGGGATTTATGGGATGGCAATGTGTTTGTGCGAGAGGGCCGCATTGTTGCATTGATTGATTGGGAACGGGCACTTTGGGGCGATCCACTTATGGAATATTATTTTCGCTATATTGAGAATTCAGAGCATTTCTGCAGAGGTTACGGGAATAGCTTCGACAGCCCAAATGAACATGCCCGTAAAAAACTCTACGACTTATATATCGACTTAATTTACTTCATCGAGTGTTATTCGCGTAAGTACGATAGCCAAGGCCACCTTGAGTGGGCGCATGATAATCTGCTTGAGGGCTGGAAGCGGTTCATGAATTAACACATATTTGACACAACTACAACATGAAAGATAGGGAGACTGAACAAGAGTAGGGGAGAATTCTTATATTTGAACGGCTGAGTGTACATATTTATACCGTAAGTTTGCTGTAGCCGCTGTCGATATTACGTTTTTTTCACGATCATTTATGCACAAAAAGCGTTGTTTACTGATGCACATGACCACGTAACTTTTGCTTTGGTTGTATTATTCGTGTATATTTTGATAGTGGGGTTTAGAATCATGGCAGTATTCCTTCCATACCATTTATTGTTTTTAGCAGTACCTAGTAGTTCTTCATTATTCTCTATTTGCGTATTTTAAAGAGGAACTATCGTACCTATTGAGCACGCAATAATTAGATCTAGTACTAAAGTGTGAGGCTAGCCGTATTTTTTTCAGAAAAATCTTGACTAGAACCCTTAAAACTAGATAAAATAATACTTATTGCTTACAACATGCTGAGAATCATTATCATAATTGACGAGGAAATGAGAGGGTGACAAGATGGAGCGCCTTTTAGAGGTAAAAGACTTAGCGATATCATTCAAAACACACGGCGGAGAGGTACAAGCGATCCGTGGTGTTAGCTTCCATGTAGATAAAGGTGAAACTCTAGCGATTGTTGGGGAGTCAGGTTCCGGTAAAAGTGTAACCTCACAAGCGGTTATGAAGCTAGTTCCTACTCCACCAGGAGAATATAAACGCGGACAGATTCTGTTCGATGGACAAGATTTGATTGGCAAGACAGAGAAGCAGATGCAGAAAATCCGCGGTAAAGAGATCGGTATGATCTTCCAAGATCCGATGACCTCTCTGAACCCAATGATGAAGGTCGGCAGACAAATTACTGAAGTGCTGCTTAAACATGAGAACATCTCCAAGGCTGATGCGAATAAACGTGGGATTGAGCTCCTCAATCTTGTAGGTATTCCTTCTCCAGAACGTCGCTTTAATCAATATCCACATGAATTCAGTGGTGGTATGCGTCAACGTGTTGTTATTGCAATGGCACTTGCTGCGAACCCTAAACTTCTGATTGCGGATGAGCCGACTACTGCGCTCGACGTAACCATCCAAGCACAAATCCTTGATTTGATGAAGGAATTGCAGAAGAAGATTGATACGGCTATTATTTTTATCACCCATGATCTCGGGGTTGTAGCAAGAATGGCAGATCGTGTAGCTGTAATGTATGCCGGACAAATTGTGGAAATGGGAACAGCGGAAGAGATCTTCTACGATCCAAGACACCCATACACTTGGGGCTTGCTAGCTTCCATGCCAAGTCTAGAGAGCAAAGGATCTTTGCTAACAGCAATTCCTGGTACTCCTCCAGATTTGATCAAACCGCCTAAGGGCGATGCTTTTGCACTACGTAGCACATACGCTATGCAAATCGATATGGAGAAAGAGCCTCCAATGTATAAGGTTTCGGATACCCATATGGTGAAGTCTTGGCTAATGCATCCGATGGCTCCTAAGGTGGAACCGCCGGCAGTTGTTAAGAATAGACAGCGTGTGCTTAAGAACGCTTATCCAGAGCCAGTTCTGGTACAAGAAGGCGCTAATTAAACAGATTATTTTACGTGAAAATATAAAAGGAAACGTCAGGCCATTTCGATGGCTTGGCGTTTTTTTCATGTGTATGAATGTTTATTATTATTTAAATAAATATGAATTAATACGAACTTAATTAAATGAAAGGATTGACTATTACGGATACCTTATGGGTACCCGATGTTATCCAATTGACGAATGGCAAATACTATATGTATTACAATGCTTGTAAAGGGGATTCCCCGTTGTCTGCACTCGGCATAGCTGTGTCGGACAATATTGAGGAACCTTATAAGAATAAGGGCGTCATTCTGAAGTCAGGTATGATAGGCAAGGGTGAGGATGGAAATGATGCCACTCAAAAGCCGAATGTAGTAGATCCGGAAGTGTTCTTTGATAAAGAAAGAAAGCTGTGGATGGTCTATGGCTCTTACTCCGGTGGTATTTTTATTATGGAATTAGATGCTAATACAGGTTTCCCACTACCAGATCAAGGTTATGGCAAAAAGCTCCTGGGTACGAATCATGCTCGGATAGAAGCTCCATATATGCTATACAGTCCGGAAACGGATTACTACTATTTGTTCCTATCCTTCGGTGGTCTGGCAGCAGACGGTGGATATAACATCCGTGTAGCTCGTTCAAAGGCACCTGATGGACCTTTCGAAGATTCTGAGGGTCAGGATATGATTAATGCACAAGGATCTCCTACGGTATTGTTCGATGATCCAGCATATGCTCCTTACGGAGTGAAGCTAATGGGGAATTTCGAATTCCTAAATATGGATGACGAGCTGCCAGTGAGTGGAGAAGGATATGTATCACCAGGCCATAACTCAGCGTTTTATGATGAAGAGAATGGCAAGTATTATCTGATCTTCCATACACGGTTCCCAAATCGTGGAGAAAAGCACGAGGTAAGAGTTCATCAGTGTTTATGAACAGTAAGGGGTGGCCGGTTGTAGCCCCGCACCGCTATGGCGGAGAAACCATAGAGAAATACACAAAAGAGCAAATTTCAGACAAATATAGTCGGAGCTGACTGAATTAACTAAGAGCGGTAAGATCAAAGGAGCGGTAAAGGGGAAATGGAAGCTTATGATGATCATACTGCTAAGCTTACCATTGACGGTTCTACTTATAATGGGGTGTTCCTGAAAGAGTGGAATGAAGCAACATCTAGTAACGTTATGACGTTTACTGCGGTTTCCAAGGAAGGTATCTCTATCTGGGGGAGCCATGTATCAACGATGGAAAATAGGTTTTTTTGAAAATTGGCAATAGAAACGGGGTTCCAATTAGTCCTGAGAATGACTAAGCTGGAACCCCGTTTATGGATGAATGGTCAGTCTTCAAACTTTCGAATCACAATGACAGCATTATGCCCACCGAAACCAAAAGAGTTAGACATGCCTATAGTAAGATCAGATTTTCGCGCAATGTTCGGGACATAATCCAGATCACAGATGGAATCTTTGACCTCCTGATTAATGGTAGGGGGGATAATTCCTTCTTGAATGCTCTTAATCAGGGCTATAGCTTCTAGGCCACCGGCCGCCCCTAAGGCGTGTCCAGTCATTGACTTATTAGCGGTTACGGGAATCTGGTAGGCTTGATCACCGAATAACTTCTTTATCGCAAGGGTCTCAGAGCGGTCACCTACTACTGTACTCGTGGCATGAGCACTAATTACATCCACCTCCTCGGGCTGGATTTTAGCTTCATTTAGGGCCAGCTTCATCGCTTGATATGCACCAATTCCTTCTGGATGGGTGGCGACCATATGATAGGCATCAGAGCTGGCACCATAACCGATAACCTCTCCGTGAATCTTCGCGTTTCTACGCTGCGCATGAGAAAGTGATTCCAGAATAACTATTCCGCCACCTTCACCGATAACAAATCCGTCACGCTCCCCGTCAAAAGGTCGACTCGCCCTAATCGGCTCCTCATTTCGAGTAGATAAGGAGGTGGCATTGCCGAAACTGGCTAAGGAGATTTCAGTAATGGCTGCTTCTGATCCACCAGCAATTACGATGTCGGCACCTCCATAACGGATCAACCGGAAGGCTTCACCGATGGCCGTATTTCCAATAGAGCAGGCAGTTACTGGAGACATTGTAGGACCTAAGGCTCCTAATTTAATGCTGATCATCGCCGCTGCCATATTGGAGATCAGCATGGGAATTAAAGTGGGGCTGACCCGATCTGGTCCACGGTCCTTTAGCACACTTCCTTGCTCCATCAAGGTTTGAATCCCACCAACGCCTGATCCTACATAAACACCGAGACGTTCCTTGTCAATCTTATCAAGCTGTAGACCGGAATGTATCCATGCATCTTCAGCGGCTGCGAGGGCGAACTGACTAAATCTATCCATTCTGCGGGCTTCTTTACGACCAAATCTAGCCTCCGCATCGAAATCATGCACGATTCCCGCGATCTTTGTCTTAAAGTTAGAAGTATCAAATGAAGTGATTGGGGAAATACCCGACTCACCAGAAACTAGACGATCCCAGAATTGCTCTATTGTATTTCCAAGGGGCGAAATTAAGCCCATGCCTGTAATAACTACGCGTTCCATAAAGAACCTCCTCAACTAGTGTATATAGGTATTTTTCCACTTATTTTATCCTATTACAAGTTATCGTTTATCCTAGTATAATTTGTACTATACTAAAGAATGTAACAGAGAGGAGAGGAAGCGTATGGCTAATCAGACGAGATTGCAGGCATTATCAGATTTCTTAAAAGCACGCCGTGCTGCGATCTCACCCAGCTCTGTTGGGCTGCCAGAAGGCACACGCAGGAGAACGCCTGGACTTCGCAGGGAAGAAGTTGCACAGCTAGCGGGGGTAAGCAGTACCTGGTATACGTGGCTGGAACAGGGCCGAGATATTAAAGTATCTTCGTCTGTTCTGGACTGTATTGCGACTGCCCTAAAGTTAACTAATGATGAGCGGAAGTATCTTTTTGCATTAGCACTAGAGACTGGAACAGGGAACGTTCTATTTCAGCAAGAGGAATCCTCAGTAATAAGTCCTTCTCTACAGAAAATTTTACAGGAGCTTAAGACTTGTCCTACGATTATTTCAGACCGACGTTGCGGGATTGTAGGTTGGAATGAGGCTGCAGCACATGTGTTTCTAGATTTCTCCAAACTGCCCATCGAGGAGAGAAACATGATTCGTTTGTTATTTATTCGTAAGGAGTTCAGACGTTTAGCTGTAAATTGGGAACAATTCGTAAGTGGTTATCTATCCATCTTCAGAGCTTATTACGGACAATATGTAGAGGATCGTTGGTATGATGAATTTATAGAGGAATTAAAGGGTCTGCATCCAGCGTTTAATGAAATGTGGGAACAAAGTCGTGTAAGCTCTGCTCCAGATGTGCTATTGGAATTCAGACATGCCAAAGCAGGGAAAATGTTATTTCATTTAACCTCACTACAGGTTCAAGGCAGCACAGATTTACGTTGTAGTATTTATACGCCTGCCGCAGATTCAAATACTGAAATCAAACTGAAGCAGCTTATGGAGCAACATAAAGAATGACTTAGGTAGAAGTTCATAGAAAAAGCATCTCTAGTTGAATTATTAACTAGAGTTGCTTTACAGAGCATTGTGAAATAAATCTATTAGAAATCTGATGTTGAGATTTCAATAAATCCGAATGTTGTGCCCGAAGGAGTACTTAAAAGTGCTGCGACCAACAGTGCATGAACTTGAAGTGTAAGACTATTGAATGCTGGAAGATTAATGAGTGGCTATATTCTTTTTATTGGCGTGTTTACTTCCATAGATTCTGTACAATATCAATCCGAACAGCATACCGATAAATGACATCACGGAAATTGTTAAATAAAGGACCTTACCGCCAAAGGCTTCATATAATGCTCCACCTGCATAAGAGGCGAGAATTCCTGATACACCGAAGAACAGTAGCGCCAACACAGTTTGACCCGTAGCACGCCATTCCACAGGCACAATACTATATAGATACTGAATAGCTGCAGAGTAGAATACCGGGAAGGTAAGGATTTGTAGAATCTGTAGATAAGCTAATAAATGCGGATCCAAAATCCAGGCCGAAATAAAGAATCGAAGAAAATAAAAGGCTCCAGAAATCGAAATAATGATTAGCTCTTTTCCTTTGCGCAGCCACCAAAAGCTTAAGGCGAACACAATAATTTCACTCATTGCGGCGATAAAGAACGATTGACCAACTAATTCAGGACTGCCACCAAGCTCGCGAATATAAACTCCAAGGAAGGTATCGTTCATGCGTGCGGGAACGGAGCTAATAAAGATGAGCACTAGAAATAGCAGTGTTTCTTTGTTGCTAAGAAAATGCTTCAGGCTGTCAAGTGTGACCGGTTTACCGGTCACAGGAGCATCTGGCATGAACCAGCTGACTACAAAGCTTGTAAGACTGATCGCGACGAACAGCAAAGCCATCCCTTGTGAACCGAAATAACTCATCACATAACCTGTGAGTAAGGCCATAACACCATACCCCAACGCTCCGTATGTACGAATCGAACCATAGCTAATTCCAGCTGCCTCAGAGATCCGGAAATTCAGGCTTTCAGCTAGCGGGTCGATAGGCATTAAGAAGAAATAGAGCAGCATTGCAAAAAGAATAAGTCGCACGTAGCTGCTAGAATCGAATAAAAAATATCCCGTCACCGCAGAGCATAACAACAGAATTAACAGCACTTTGCGGATCGTTCTTGTTTTGTCGCTGATCATCCCCCATAAGGGTTGAGCAATAATGGTAACAAACCCTCCAGTACCAATAATGAATCCAATTTGCGCCGGGTTAAGACCCTGCTCCCCTAGATAGACTGGCAGAAAAGGAATAAACATAGCTAGTAGTGCGAAATACAAAAAGTTAAACCCTCGTAATAGTGTTGGTGCATTCATAAGTCTCTTTACCTCACGTATTTAATGATATTTGTATAGTGTCAATTTGGTTATTGTATCACGGATGTTGAATGATTAGGATATAAATCTATGATAAAAATATACTATTTTCCCATATGATATATCCATTCAAGGTTCAGTTCATTTTCATAGAATGTTGTATAACCTTGAAAGGAAGTGTTAAGAATGGCGTCAATTATTGATTATGGTTCTACGTTTTTAACTGTTGATGGTCCAGTATTGGCGGTTGGTGTTGGTCAAGGAATAACTACTACCTCTGTATTTCTTGATCCGGCTAATCCTGCAACTTATCGTTCGAGAGTTGAGCTAAAAGCGAGTTTCGGTGTTGATAGTTTTTCATTTACAGATGATATTCGCGTAGATATTTACAGAGGTGCTACAAAAGTATACAGTAGCCCGCTCAATCGATTCTTCGAACCTGGTAACAACCTTCAGATTGTAAATGTGCTTGCTGTGGATGGTGGACTGCCGGGAACCCAAATTTATACACTTGGTGTTCTATTTGCTAATAGTAATAATCCTGGAAGCTTAATTCAAGTAAAAGGCCCAATTACATTCACAGCTACAGCAATTGGTCTATAAGTTAGCTAGCGTATGAATTAACCAAAAGCTGCACCAATTCTCCACAATGGAGAGAGGTGCGGCTTTTGCTGCTATACATATCCCGTCAGCTCACTATAGTGATATAATAACCGCAGTAATAGTATAACTAAAGCAAAATGTAAGGAGAAAAGCCGATGATAAAGCTGGTATCATGGAATGTTAATGGCCTTCGGGCCTGTGTCCAAAAAGGGTTTAATGACTATTTCAAACAAGTAGATGCGGATATTTTCTGTGTTCAAGAAACAAAGCTTCAGGAAGGGCAAATTACACTGGAGCATGGCGAAGAATACGATCAATACTGGAATTACGCAGTGAAAAAGGGCTATTCCGGTACGGCAATATTCACTAAAATCAAGCCGATCTCTGCGAGATATGGGATGGAAGAAGATGAAGAAGCAGAAGGTCGGATCATTACCTTAGAGTTCGAACATTTTTATCTGGTCAACGTCTATACTCCTAATGCCAAACGAGATCTGTCTCGATTGGAATATAGAATGGAATGGGAGGACCGTTTCCGCAATTATCTCTTAGAACTGGACAAGTGTAAACCAGTTGTTGTCTGTGGAGACCTAAACGTTGCCCATGAAGATATTGATATCAAGAATGCAAAGGCTAACCGTGGGAACTCCGGTTTTACGGATGAAGAGAGAGGGAAAATGAGTACACTGCTAGAGTCGGGCTTCATAGATACGTTCAGATATCTTCACCCGGAGCTAGAGGGAGTGTATTCATGGTGGTCTTATATGCCGAAGGTGAGAGAGCGGAATGTGGGCTGGCGAATTGATTATTTCTTAGCTTCTTCTAGACTTGCACTTAATGTAATTGATGCTCAAATTGATTGTCAGATCATGGGTAGTGATCATTGCCCAGTCATGTTGAAGCTAGCTGATTTTTCGGAATAAAAAGTGATATAAGGCCGCTAAGTTCCTGCATAGGACCAAGCGGCCTTTCTTTTATTAATTATACCTATTGTATTCTTCCGATTATATCATCGAATTCAAGCGGTCCCATATTCACATTAATCCGCTGCTTAAGGATTAGCATGTTCTCTAGAATTTTAATATCAAGTGTAATTAAGAAAGGCATTTCAACAAATAGTAAGGACAACTGAAGTTGATCTTCTGCAGACCAAGTAAAGCTGGACATAATCCGGTTCATGAAAGGTTCCAGGAAGAGCGCAAAGCTTTCGAGCCATTGTCCTCGTCCTAATCGAAAGACATTCTTTTCACCAAGTTTAGTTATTAAAGTAACTTCAGCTTCATCATCGTTGAAGGAGATAGAGATGGTAGCTAGTGAAAATTGGTTATCCTCGAGAATATAGGTTATGCCATTACCCATGCCGAAGGAGTATAAAGCTGTGCAGACCTAAATTTTGATTCTCTACCACACTAATAAAGTTGGATATTACGGCTGATGAAATTCCCTGTGCCTATTTTCAATGTATAAACACCATATAAAAGAGAACATTTTTAAACTTCTAAAGGGCTGCTGTTTGAGTCATCGGTATGTAGTCTTTTCTCTGGCCATGAAATAACATGTGAGGTTCGGCTTAATTTCTCATAAAATAGCTGGTCATCTTTTTTGAATACCTTAATGACTAAATGAATAAAGAAAGCTAGATCAGCCAGTAGAACAAAGAGATAAGCGACCGTTCTCAATGGTGAAGATAGAAGCCCCGTCACATCAGAATCGATAACAATAGCGTGAGCTCCAAGCATTACCCAATATAGCAGACCATATCTGATCATAAGAGCCAAGAAAGAAGCCCGATTACCACTGCTCGTAACCCGAATACGTACAATCCATTTGCCTAAGGTCCGCCCACCAGTGAAAGCTGGAATCAGGATAAAGTATATCCCTGTTACAATCCAGAAAGCACTTTTTATATCGAATCCATAAAGTACACCAAACCCAATGATCCACACCATACTGTCGATGAGAAAAGCAATCCCTCTGCGGGTATAGGAGACTCTTTTGGCTGAACGATCGATATTCGTATCCAGCTGTTCTATGCGTGGCAGTAACCCGTTTATCCAGATAGCAATTCGGAATCCGAAGATTCCTCCCAGCGTGTTGGTAATAAGATCATCGACATCAAATAGACGGTAGGGATGATCAAAAAAGCCGTAGATGCCTGTAACCTGAGTGACCTCAAAAGATAACGAAAGTATGAAAGACAAGAGAATACACATTCCCCAGCGTGCTCGAAAATAGTAGCCCAGAAACAATCCAAACGGCACGGTCAAAGCGATGTTAAATATCACCTGTAAAAAAGCAGGCTCACGTAGTAACGACCAATACGTTGAAATCTGATCAGGTATGATCTTAGAGCCATCTATAATATCTTGTATGAATTGAAGAGGGACGAGCTGCATGATACTTCCCGAAGGCGCCAAATTATGTCTTGAGGATGGCATCGGAAGCAAAACGAGAAAATAAGCGTTCATCAGATAGAGCAGCAGTAAGTATAGGATTAAAGCTCTAAGCTTATGGATGTAGCCGTGTCTACGGTATTGAACGATTAGAAAAGGGAGTGTGAAGATCAATGCCGCTATAGGAAACATCATAAAGGCATAAGAAATTGGGAAAAAGTAAGAATGAAACATAAGTCACCTGCCGAATCATTGTTTTTTGTGGAATAATCTAGTCTGCTGCAAACTAGCGTTCCCGGCTCATTATAAAATTTTATGATAGGGAACTCAACTTATTTATTTAGCGCTTCCGGCATACATATGTCTATAGAGGAGCGTGAAGATGATGGAGAAAAAGGTACAGCAGTATTATCGGCTTAAGCAAAAGCAAAAGGAAATCGAAAAAGAATTGGCAGATCTTCGTCAGGACATTCTAAGCTATTGTAGTGAGCAGGGGGCAACTGAGGCTGAAATTGGAAGCTACAAAGTGAAGCTAGTGACGCAAAATCGCAAAGAATATGATGATTTGAAGTTATATGAAACCTTATCAGACCCTGAAGTGTGGCGTATGCTCTCCAAATCAGACCCCGCGAAGGTAGCAAGTTTGACCAAGCTTAACGTAATTTCTGAGGATAAGATTATGCATACCTATTCCTTAAAGACCGTAACATTGCTGCAGGTGGATAAAAAATAAAAGTTTACGTGGCGGTTCCCTTAGTGGGAGCCGTTTTCTTATCCCGAATCGCAACTCTTAGCATTTTGCGTTAAAATAAGAAGTGAAGCTGACCGTCTGCTGTTAAGGAGCTCCGGTGCTTTGGTGCGACAGTAAAGCAACCATAGAGATGGAGGAAGAGAATTCATGAAAGATTTTGATGTCATGTTAGAGAAATATGCGAACCTGGTTGTAAAAGTAGGGGTAAATGTACAACCTGGACAAGTCTTAATGGTGCATGCACCTATTGAAACGGCAGAGCTTACTCGCTTGATTGTAGGTAAAGCCTATGAAGCAGGCGCTAAATATGTAATTGTAGATTGGGACGATGAAGCGACTACACGTATTCGTTACGAAAAAGCCCCAGAAGATTCCTTCGATTACTATCCACAGTGGCAAGCAGAAATGATGGAGAAGTTTGCGGAAGAGAACGGCGCCATCTTACATATTAAAGTACCAGATCCGGAATTATTCAATGGTATTGATTCTTCCAAAGTATCAAGAGCGGTTAAAGCGGCAGCGGTTGCTCGTAAAAACTACTCCAAATATACTCGTAATAGCAAAATTAGTTGGTCCCTCGTCAAGGCTCCAACGCGAGCTTGGGCAAACAAGGTGTTTGCCGATCTCCCTGAGGAAGATCGAGTGGAAGCGATGTGGGAAGCGGTATTCCAGATGAATCGTGTTGGTAGCGAGGATCCAGTTGCCGCGTGGAGAGAACATATCGGTCAATTGAAAGAAAGTCAGGATAGAATGAACGCTAAGCGTTATAAAAGTCTGCATTACCGCGCTCCGGGAACGGATCTGCATGTGGAGCTTCCGGAAGGTCACCTATGGCGTGGCGGTGGCGGTGAGAATGATAAAGGTGTTTATTTTGTGGCTAATATGCCAACGGAAGAGATTTATTCCATGCCCCATCGTACAGGTGTGAACGGTACAGTAAGAAGTACGCTCCCACTTAATCTGAATGGACGTCTGGTAGAAGGCCTTTCATTCACTTTTAAAGATGGAAAAGTAGTAGCCTATGAAGCTGAATCCGGACGTGAGCATCTGACTTCGCTGCTGGCAACGGATGAAGGTGCATCCTATTTAGGAGAAGTGGCTTTAGTGCAGCATGATTCTCCAATCTCTCGCTTGAACCGAATTTTCTACAATACAGGGATTGATGAGAATGCCTCCTGCCATTTCGCGTTGGGAAGTGCCTATCCAGTGAATATCGAGGGTGGAACGAAGCTTTCAAGTGAGGAGCTTGTCGCAAAAGGAGCTAATGTGAGTTTAACGCATGTTGATTTCATGATTGGTTCAGCTGAGCTTGATATTGACGGAGAGTTGGCTGATGGTAAGATTGAACCGGTATTCCGTAAAGGGAATTGGGTGCTGTAAGGTATATATGTAAGGCCGAAGCTCTTTTTTCGAGAGCATTACGGCCTAACAAGGGTATTAACAAAACTCTTAGCTGTTACAATTTCGATATGATCAGGTTTAGTGGGACAATATTTCGCCCTATTTCCATCATATAAAAGATAGTAACCTTCTATTTTCTCAAAAAAACAGCCGTCGCTCTTCTAAGTAGAGAGTCCGGCTGTTTTCTATTGCCTACACTGATTATTTTTATATTGAAAAATAATTAAGGCCCATGGCCTCGCGTACTTCGGACATCGTTTCTTGTGCGATTTCGCGGGCACGCTTAGTTCCGGATAATAAGATATCCTCAACAACCTTGGGTCTGGCAGCATAATAGGAGCGTCGCTCACGCATTGGTTCAATTAGCTGGTCTAGAGCTATCGTGATAAGCTGCTTACAGGCAGAACAGCTTATACTGCCACTTTCGCAGCTATTGTGAATTTCTGGGGCGCCATGCGAACGAACAGCACGATGATAAGCATAAATGGGACAAATATCTGGATGCCCAGGATCATTTTTATGAACACGGGCTGGATCGGTTGTGGCTTTACGGATCTTGAAGGTGATCTCTTCTTTCGTAGAGTCCAGCTCGATAGCATTGCCTAGGCTTTTACTCATTTTAGCGTTGCCGTCTGTTCCTACTAGTCTTGGCGTCTCGCTGATGAGCGCTCTGGGCTCCACAAGGATAGGGCTGTACAGCTCGTTGAATCTACGTACGATTTTGCGGGTCAACTCCAGATGGGGAAGCTGGTCTTCTCCAACAGGAATAATCGTTGCTTTACAAAAGGTTATATCCGCAGCCTGGCTAACTGGATAACCAAGAAAACCGTAGTACAGTTCATCTAAACTGGAGTTTTTCGATTCGGCTTTAATGGTAGGATTGTGCCGCAACGAATTCACAGTGACAAACATGGAGAATAGGACGGTTAGCTCAGCGATCTCAGGAACCATAGATTGAATAAATAGGGTTGCTTTATCTGGATTTATACCTGCTGATAAATAGTCCAGAGTGATTTCATTTAAGTTTTGACCAAGGTGTTGTTGCCGATCAAAGTGAGTCGTTAGGGCTTGAATATCTGCTAGAAACACAAAAGTGTCATATTGCTCCTGTAGAGTCACTCGGTTCTGTAAGCTGCCCACGTAATGGCCAAGGTGCAGCTTTCCGGTCACTCGATCTCCAGTTAATACACGTTCTTTTATCATTTGAATTCCTCCTGTTTTGTCGCTTCTGATTAACATTGAGTCGCCACCACCAGCCATCATCCATGGCCATCACCTCCTTTAAATGACAAAAAAACCTCATCCAATAAGGACGAAGTTGTCGTGGTACCACCTTAAATGATCGCGCCACCACACGTTTCGTTGGCTTTACGATCTTCTCTTACCGGTACGGAGAGGGTCTAAGACAATCTCGATACAGGTCCCTTGATAACGGCGGGAACCCCGGCTTCTCCTACAGCATCCAATCAAGATGGTTCGGAAGAGCAACTCTAAAGGCCATTCGATCAAGCGCTGGACACCGGTTCGCAGCAACCACCGGCTCTCTGAAGTCCATGTTCGATTGTCTACTTACCCTTTGTCAGCGTTGTTCATGATATGTGGATTATTGTAATTCTGAAAAGTGTTAGTGTCAATAGGTGGAAATTAGATAGTGATTCAGTCCAATATATCATTTCAGATTCATAATATAATAATCGTAGGAGCGGGGTGCCCGCAAGTATCACCCTTGCTCAAGCTGCACTTGAATCTGGAAGAGGAAAGAGCGCGGTATGCAATTATAATATGTTTGGTATTAAAGCAGATAAAGCTTACAAAGGTGATTATTGCTTGGCAAAAACGCATGAGGAAGTGGATGGCGTACGTGTATCCACGACTTCAAAATTCCGGAGTTACTCTAGCGTATCAGGATCATTTGCTGATCATTCGAATTTCCTACTAAAAAACAGCCGTTACCGTTTCGCATTATCCAAAGAGAATCCTTATGAGTTTGCAAACGAACTTCAAAGAGCAGGTTATGCAACGGATAGGCCTCGGCTTGACGGCACCTTGAAATTACCTTTGAACAACAAACTCGCGAAATTCCAAGTAGGTATTTCTATATAATAGACATAAAGATGTCTCTATCGTCCGTTTCTCTGTTATATTAACTGTGGTAAATTATGGAGAGTACTTATTTAAATGTCTTAGAAGAAAATGACTAGGGGAGAAATACTTCTTGGAAACTCACTCATCCAAATATCAAATGAAAAAGAGCTATATAATATTATTGCTAGTGTTCATATTAGTTGTTTTAACCGGTTTGCGAATTTTATGGATGGAAACGTTTCATGATCCCAAACAGGCGGCAATTCATAATGGGCAATTCGATTTGCGCAATTGGAATGCAGAAGATGGCAGCATTCTCTTACTTGATGGGGAATGGGAGTTTTATCCCTCGCAATGGTTGATAGATGGTAGTAGTCAGCAACAATTGTTAGGCGATAATGCGCCAAGGCATATTCAGGTACCGGGAGGATGGAGTGAAGTTTTGCATGCTGACATGCCATCTCCATACGGGTATGGCTCTTATCGTTTGCTTCTTTATGTAGACCCGGCGAAGCATCTTAATTATAGTATTCGTGTACCCAGCGTACGCACTGCATCAGAATTATATGTAAACGGTCGATTACTTACTAAATCCGGACAGGTGGCGACAACAAAGGATGAATATATTTCGAAGGATCTACCTTATTCTACAACCTTTACAGCAGATGACAACGGTGTAATCGAACTCGTCATTCAGGCGGCAAATTATGTGGATAGTCGAAGCGGGGGCATTGTCCGATCCATTAAATTTGGTTCAGAAGAAGCCATTGCCAAAGAGATGAGAGCTTCCATTTTTATGCAGTTTTTGGCAGCGATTATATTTATTATGCATGCTGTCTATGCACTTATTTTGTATTTAATAGGAAATAAGGAAAAGAAGCTGCTTTATTTTAGTTTGCTTGCATTCTGTGTAACGATCACGAGTGTCTTTAGTACGGATGAGAAGTTGTTCCATCAGTTGTTTTACATTGGAGTTAATTGGGATTTTAGGCTGACTAATATTGCTTTCGTTATTGCAGCCTATGCTATGCTCCAGTGTACGAATCATCGCGAGCTTCCATATTGGCGTAGGATGTACCCTGTCTATAAAATAATGAATCTAGGGACTGCCGGCATCACGTTGTTTTTAAATCCAACTCAGGTGATCATGCTTTTCCCTATTTATTATGTATTAGGTGGTACTGCTGCAGTTATAACGCTGATTACGATGTTTAAAAAAGTAATTAAAGATTTAAGGAGCAATCTTTTACTGCTTTTTTCTTTTCTTGCGTTGATGAATTATGCTCTTTGGTCGTTAATCTTGCTGGATAGCGGTTTGAGTCTTGTCTACTATCCGTTCGATATGATTATTGCGATGGCTTGTTTAGCCTCTGTATGGTTTAAAGATTATTTTATTATGCATGCGAACACGAAAGAGCTTGCGACAACATTGCAAAGGATGAATGACCATAAAGATCAATTCCTAGCAAATACTTCTCATGAATTTAAAAATCCGCTTCATAGTATTCTTAATATGTCACAATCCGTTTTAAAACGGGAGCGGCATTTGTTGCAGGAAAGGAGTATCAAAGAGCTTGAAACGGTTTTATCTGTAGGACGTCGAATGACATTGATATTAGACGATTTGATTGATGTGATGAGTTTACGGGAAGGCAATCCGCGTATACACAAAAGAGTCATATTTATTCAGCCAATTGTGACCGGAGTACTTGATATGCTGCAATTAAATGCAGAAGTGAAGTCTGTAAAAATTGCAAATCAAATTCCTGAAGATTTTCCTCCAGTAAATGCGGATGAGAACCGGGTTGTTCAAATCGTTTTCAATTTACTTCATAATGCTGTGAAATATACGAATGATGGGGTCATTTCGATTCAAGCTTTTGTAAAGGATGGACGAGCCTATATCGTTATTGCTGATACCGGAATCGGAATGGATGAGAACATGCTTAAGCGACTATTCCGTCCGTACGAGCAAGCCAGTACGAGTGAGACTATGATTGATGGTGGCTTTGGGTTGGGTTTAAGTATAAGCAAGCAACTGGTTGAGCTTCATGGAGGTACGCTAGTTGTGTCCTCTGTTTTAGGAGAGGGCTCAAAATTCACATTTTCATTAAGGCTAGCAGGTTTGGAAGCGGAGGAAGAGAATGATGTGACCAACTCATTTGAACCATTACCATTACAATCCATGCCGATTCAAGAAATAGCCTCCTCAGTGTATATGGAAAAAGTGAAAATTCCGCCAGCTATGAATCAAACAACTTTAATAGAAATGAATCGTGAACGTCCGATTCTATTAGTTGTTGATGATGATCCTGTCAACCTTCAAGTACTTGAAGCCATACTACCACCAGACGAATATGATTTAACGATGGTAACGAGCGGTAAAGAGGCATTAGCTGTACTGGACACTAAGGAATGGGATCTGGTCATCTCCGATATCATGATGCCACAGATGTCCGGTTATGAGCTGACACGAAAGATTCGTGAGCGGTTTACACTCACGGAGCTCCCTGTATTGCTCCTTACCGCAAGAAGCCAACCGAAAGATATTCAGAGCGGTTTTATAGCGGGGGCAAACGATTATGTGACGAAGCCAGTGGAAGCAATAGAAATAAAATCGCGGATCGAGTCGTTAGCTACGATTAAACAATCCGTTCGAGATCAACTGCGATTAGAAGCTGCATGGCTGCAAGCACAAATCCAGCCTCATTTTATATTTAATGCGTTGAATGCTGTAACAGCTTTAAGTGATATTGATTTGGATAAGATGCGTAATTTGCTCGATGAATTCAGCAATTTTCTGAGGAATAAATTTAAATTTCAAAATATGGATGGGCTTGTTCCGATCGAAGAGGAGTTAAGTCTAGTGCGTTCTTATCTATATATTGAAAAGGTTCGGTTTGAAGGAAGGTTACAGGTTATTTGGGAGGTAGATGGCTGCGGGGACATAAAAGTCCCATTTCTTACGATCCAGCCTCTCGTTGAAAATGCGATAAGACATGGCATAATGAAGCGCAATCGTGGAGGAACGATTCTTATTCGGATTTCTGTCTATGAGGCGCATGCAGAGATAACCGTTGAAGACGATGGGGACGGAATAGACGGGGTTCAATTGCAACGAATATTAGAAAGGAAAGCAGATAGTCGTTCAGGCGTCGGATTAATTAATACGGATCAGCGTTTAAAACGGCACTTCGGAACAGGACTCCATATCACAAGTACGCTAGGTACAGGGACAAAGGTAACTTTTCATGTACATAACAGGTTGAATAGCGGGGATAAAGCTAGGTGATAAATAAGTTATTTAATGAGGAGCAACCTTGGCTGCTCTATTCTACAGGGATCTGAAAAAGTCGGCGGGTTGGAATTGTTACTGCGGCTGCTCGGAAATCGTAAGGATAGTGAATTTTTCGAAGGGAAAATAGCCGATATGTTGGAACTTGTAAGTATGATCCAAGGAACTGGTGCGATCAGCGAAGAAACATGTGGAAAGGCGGGAGACGATGAACGCAATACAGGAAGAAGCGCTGGAAGAGATGAAAGCGGCAATTTATGAGTGGTTTGAGGAACAAGAGAAACGAAAGGACGTGGAGGACGCTGTCAAGCGTACCACGCTGCAAGTGGGCATTTTTAACGACATTGTGCTGGATTATCGACCGGGTAGGACTAGCGTTGGCAGTTCGGATTTTAGAAGGAATGCTTCAGGGCGCAAGTCGATGAAGGCGTCTCCTTTTACGCAGGAGGAGGTCTTGCATGAGGTGCAGCCCCGGTTGACGAGCATCGTAAGGGAGAAGTTGGACAAATTGCATACGTCGGCCCTTATCGACTACCGGTTTACCTTGAAGGGAAGATTCGCAACGGCAGACGGACCCGTGAGATTAACGGTGTTTGACATCGTATATGAAGAGAAAAAGCGGCAGCTTCTGGAGCGGGTTGAGTCCTATATCGAGCAAAAACTGGAGAAGGGCGCTTACCCGACAAAGCCGCTAGATACCTTCTTTTTGACACGCCATCTGTTGGACCCATATTTGTTCAACGAACCGGACGTCGGACGGACGATTGCTATATTTGACCGGATTCAGGCGTTGAATAAAGAACGGGTGCAAGCGCTGAGGGAGCATCGAAGCGATATCATTCGAGCTTTAACCCACTGGGCCGAGGAAGTATTCCTACCACGTCACTATGATGTTACCCTTTCCGAATACAGAACCAATGAAAATGGAATCAAGCCGGATACGTCTCTCAAGCATATGGATGAGCCTAACCAGCCTATCGATCTGCTGTTGTACGGCGCTGTGATGATTCTTCGTTACGAGCCAAGCTACAGTAAAGCCAAGGGCATGACTTTTCTGGAACTGGCGAGGCAGCTGGGCAGCGGCAAAGCCGGACGCATGTTGAAGGAAGGTAGCGACAGCTTCGCGCGAGAAGAAGTTCATCTGCGTGACGAGTTGACTGAATGCAAGGCTAACGATGTGTTTTCCATCATTACGGTCGTTATTCGTAAAGAAGAGGCTGGGGCGTACGAACGGGCGATTTCGTTCATTCTCTCCCTACTCCGGAAGGGTTTCCCGAAAAGCTACAAAATCAAGCTAAAATCCAGCGTGAGAGAGGCATTACCCATTAAAGGACTTGCCAAATCGGATACGCATCGTTTTTTCGCGAATGCACTGGCCTATTCCGAGCTGTATCCGTTATTGGAGGAATACGCTCGTGAGGCGATGGAAGAGTTTGTGTGGTACGAGGATACGGAAGGTGAGAAAAGCGTCATGCCGGGCAGTTATGCCGTCTTTGGGCTGGGACTCGCGGACGAGCGCTATTTTCCGTTGGTAGAGATCTACATGGCCCTTGTAGACGAGGAGCATCAGCTGGTGCAGGACAAGTTCACGGCTGTTTTCGCCGAGACCCATGGCATAACCGAACGCTCGATGCCCGCCTTGGTCGCTTGCCTGCGTTGCTCTCATGATTCGCTGAAGCTGAGGATTCAGCCTGAACTGGAAAGTGAAGACAAGCTATCGCTATTGGTGCAGCATGTCGAGGCTTTGCCGGATTACGAGGCGGAACGAGTGCTGTACCCGATTTTTGGCAAGGCGGAGAAGCTGGCTGCATTGGCTCGAAAGGCGCAGGAACCGCGTAAGGAGCTGTTGCTTCGATTGCTAAAGGCAGCGGGACAAGCTTGACGATAGGATAGGGAGGCTATCCTGTGTGAAGATCATTTGCAAATTTGCATACCACGTCGACAAACCTTGAGAAGACGATCGAAGCATTAAGAGCGTTAAGCGAAGGAGCATGCCGCGGCAGCTCCTTTTACTTTTTTCGCCGCTAGCCCCGTTACGATGAACCGTATCACAAGTAGAGGTAAGTTTTTTGAAGAAAAACTCACAGGAGCCTGTGTTTACAGCAAGCCTAGTGGCGGTATCTATTTAGTACAAAGAGACGATTGCTTGTACGCCGATTACGTCTTGGAGTTGGGAAGGGAAGACTAGCTGGGGGTAGCGTAATGAAGTCTTGTTGGGTTTTGAAGATTCGTATATTCAGCTCTCCCGAAACTAAAAAAAGCTCACCCGACATTCGGGTGAACTTTTTTATAGAGTGTTTAATAATTATTGGGACACAGATACTTCACTCATTAGAGCATGTACATTTTGGTCGGGGTCATGAAAGAACGTCAATGTAGAAGCAGCGATGTTAAAAATGATAGTAGGTATCTAGGTCACAGGACTCGACTCATGTGGAGTGATTAATATTGATGGTTCTGAAAGAATAGATGAGATGTGACAGTATCGCTCAAAAGTATTGTTTATGTTAGCTGACTTATCGCAGCTGGGAGCTCATCTCGCTGGCATTGAGAAGGTCAGGGGTTTTATCCCCCTAGGGTCCATAGAAGCGAAAAAGACATGACTGGATAATCGGTCATGTCTTTTTCACTTTGAATCTACCACTTAATGATCAGAAACCCTCTAATACAATTTTTCCAATAGAGGTCCCGGATTCTAGTCTATAACCATGAAATGGAGGATGAACAATTTTTTCATGGGCGTATAATTAAAACCTCAACTTTCGCAGCATAAATCTCCAAACAAATCCCAACCAATAAGGAAGGGGTTCTTAAAAGAGTGAACTTATGGTTCCACTAATTATTTATTTAAAATGTTGTCCTCTAAAACAGCATATTTATCGCCATACTGCTTAATGATATGCTGTTCTCCCCAATTACATAGAGAAGTCAAAATGTCGCTTAAACTATCACCATACTCACTAAGCTCATATTCCACTTTGGGTGGGACCTGATTGTATACGATCCGGTTGATAATTCCATCGGCCTCAAGTTCACGTAGTTGCTGGGTTAACATTTTTTGAGTAATTCCGGGCATTAACTGCTTTAACTCGGACGTGCGTTTTTTGCCATGAGTTAAATGACACAGAATTACGCATTTCCATTTTCCTCCAATCACTTCGAGTGTGGCCTCAACGGATATATTGTATTTTTTCTTGATAGTTGTCATGATATCCTCCAATGTATGGGTACCTTTTAGTACCTATGGTACTTTTAAGTGCGTACTATTGATTTTGTCCGATTTTATCTATCATAACATTTATCGTTCTTTTTTTATAGAATGTTATAATTTTAAGTGGTCAGTCCCAAAAAAGAAAATACAAATAAAAACCGTTTCTATAACCCCCCCGTCTTAATCTATGAGAGGTTTAGGAGAGGGGGCTAAGGAAGGATATGACGATGACTAATGCAGAAATGAAGAAGGTAACGATTCTTGATTCTCGGAGCGAGACGGATTTCTACGATTCTATATTGGTACATAGAGAACAATTATACAGTATTGCCTACAGCTACTTGCGTAACCGGAATGATGCGCTTGAAGCGATGCAGGAAATGACTTGCCGGGCCTGGATCAAAAGAAAAACGTTAAAGGATCCAAAAGCGTTTAAATCATGGATCATTCGGATCCTGATTTTTGTCTGTATAGATGAACAAAGACGTAGAAAGCGTTCTATGCCGCTTGTAGACGAGAGAATAGGAGAGCGGATTACGCACATTGGCCATCATCGGATGGAAATGTTGTGGGCACTCGAACAGGTTAAACCCAAGTATCGCCATGTGCTGCTGCTTAAATACTACAACGATATGACCTTACATGAGATTGCTAACATTCTGGATAAACCTGAAGGAACGGTCAAGACATGGCAGCATAAAGGCCTCAAGCAGTTAAGAACGATCATTAAGAATCGGGGTGATTGGATCCATGAATAGTCAGGAGGAGCTTGCCATGTTAATCGATGCTGAACGGATCCCACAGGAGCACAAAATGGAGAGTGCAGCCGCACAAATCTATGCCATTCAAGCAGGACTCGAACTAGGTAAAAAGCGCGGAAAAAAGCTAATGTTCGCTAAAAGCACGATGGCCGTACTGACTGCTGCTGTTTTGATCGCAGGATTACTCTTCTTCAATCCAACCCAATTGATGCCACAACAAGCCTCTACAAGTATTAAATCAAGTGATTGGGGTGTGCTGGAATCTTTTAAGAAAGTAGCTTCGTCTGACATTGATGCTCTTACTTTAGAGTCAGCGATCCGTAATGATTACGTGCAGATCGTGAATAAAAGTACTGAGAAAAATGGGTATAAGATCACTCTGAATGCTGTGATCGCTGATGAAAATAAAATTATAATGCTGTATACAGGGACTACAAGCGATGGGCAGGAAATTTACAGCGTGAATAGTGTGTGGCTGACAGATGCTGTAACAGGGCAGAGCATAATAGATGAAAATGGCTATAGAAAAGGAATGGGGTCACATGCTGAGGATAGTATTTATACATGGCTTGGAAAAACGATTTATCCACTAGATAAGAATAAAGCATTTCCAAAAGAGGTGGTTGCTAATTTTCAGATTGCGTCAGTGGATCCAGGAATGCTAGCAAAACCAAAAACGGGAACGAATCTAGCTGAGATGCGCTATTCTGATCGTTTAAAGGTGAGCTTCGCTATTGATCCAAAATTCTGGGAACAGAAGACCGAGACAGTAGTATTAAATCAGCCTTTTATGATTGATGGGCATGAAGTGAATCTTGCACAAGTGGAGATTTCTCCATTAAGTATAGTAGTCAAATATACGCTTAGTGAGGATTTAAAGACTAATTGGGAGATCAGGAATGAGTTATTTGGAAAGACCCCCAGTGAGCTTACATCGCAGGTTGGGAAGCACGAAGTGGAAAATAATTCGATTGGTGGAAGGGGTAGTGAGGATGGATTCACAAGCTACTTTAGCAGCAACGTATTGGATCATCCGAAATCTATTCGTTTGAAGCTTGATGCGGGGCCTGATCGCGACAAAAATGCGTATATTGATATTCTGAAAAAATGAGCAACAAGTGATGAGAGTGAGAATGTGCTGGAATTCGTAATGCAGAAAAAGGTCCGCTGACAGCGACCTTTTTTTGTTTTCTAGAAGATTAAATATGATTATAAAGTCCTTTTTTTAAATAGTGCTATAATAGCTCTTTGAGTGTTCTGAGCTGTATTTTGATCTAGATGAACTAGGGGTGATAGATTTGAGCGTAATCCGTATGGAAAACGTAACTAAGAAATATGAGAATACTTTGATTTTTCGAGATATATATTTTCGAGTTAGCAAGGGTGAACGGATTGGGTTAATCGGACGAAATGGTGCGGGGAAGTCTACTGTTTTTAAACTGATGATGGGAAAAGAGGAGCCAACGGCAGGGAAAGTAGAGTTAGATCCCAATGTGAAGATCAGTTATTTCTCTCAATTCTCGGAGCTTTCCGGGTCCTTGTCTGTACAGCAAGAGTTAGAATTGTGCTTTGAGCAGGTAGCGCTTATCGAACAGGAGCTTAACCAAATCGGGGAACAGCTTGGACAAGTGACGGATGATGACCAGATGAATACTCTTTTAGAGCGGCAAGCGGCGCTTTTTGAACAAATGGATCATTTGGATGGCTGGAACGTATCCGTCGAAATCAACACGGTTCTGACCAAGTTGGGCTTCAATGAAAGATCACGGCATCAACCTGTTGATGAGTTATCAGGAGGCTGGAGGAACCGTGCGGCACTGGCCAAAGTCTTAATTGAAATGCCCGACGTCGTATTGCTCGATGAGCCTACTAACTTTTTGGATATCGAAGGGATCGTATGGTTGGAGCAGTGGCTGCACCGTTTTAATGGGGCGATGATTCTCGTCTCCCATGACCGGCAATTTATTGACAGAGTAGTCACGCGGACGATAGAAATTGAGAATTATCATTTTCAGGAATATGAAGGCAATTACACCGACTATGTTCGTAAAAAGAAGATGCGCAAAAAGGTGCTTGATCGTCAATTCGAGTGGGAAGAAGAGATTCTACTTATGGAGTCGGAAGCGATTGAAACCCGCGGGAACAAAAAGTCCTCGAAGGATCGTCTATCACGTAAACTGACAGATATGAAAAAACGTGTGGAGCCTCATCCAGTGAACGTACTGATTACCGATATCTACAGCAATTTACGGTTTCCGGACAAGCTTGGTGAAGTGAAGGGAATTGGACAAAGCTATGATGGTAGGGCGATATTCCAGAACATTAGCTTCGATATTCAAAAGGAAGATCGGATAGCTATTGTGGGGCCTAACGGAAGCGGGAAGTCGACGCTCATAAAGGTATTGACTGGGCATGAAGAGCCTGAAACGGGTGGTGTGAATTGGGAACGTGGGGTCAGTTACGCGTACTTCAATCAGATGTGGGACGAACTCGATGTTAAGGATACAGTCAGTCATGCCGTAAATGTGTATGGGCTGGGACTCGATGCTCCGCGGAAAAAAGTGAACAAATTTCTATCGATGCTACAATTCTCGGAAATGGATCTGAGCAAAACGATCGGCAGTCTGTCAGGTGGACAGCAGGCCAGAGTAGCGTTAGCGAAATGCCTTCTCTCTGGCGCGGCTGTCATTATTTTGGATGAGCCAACAAATCATTTGGATTTGACTAGTATTCAGGTGATGGAGCAGGCACTCATTCATTTCCCGGGAGCCGTAGTTACCGTCAGTCATGACCGCTTCTTCATCGATAAAATAGCAACGAAAATGCTTACCTTCGATCCTGAAGCAGGAATCACTGAACAGAATGTTTAGGATTATGCAGGTAGTCGGATGATCATGGTCATCCCTTCACCTACTTGACTGATGATTTCAATCCCATAGGCTTCACCAAAATGAAATTGAATACGATCATGAACATTTTTTATACCAATATGATCTTCATCTAGGGTGTCTGATGGTTGAGAGAGACGAAGACGTAACTGTTTAAGTTTCTCTTCATCGATACCAATTCCGTTATCTCTAACGATAATTAGCATATCATCCCCCGAAACGTAATTGTTGGATTTTTACATACAGCCGGACGTGTTCGAATTCTTCTCGCAGGGTTACGGTTATCTTTCCGGTCTGGATATGAATCCGAAACAATCTACCTACCATCCCCACCATTTCGCCAATCTCTCTTTGCCCATTAATGATGGCTTTCATTTGAATAGATTCAAGTACATTTGCAAGGAAGTGTGGATTGATTTGGCTTTTAAGGGCGCCATACTGAGCTACTTTTTGCTGTGCTTTGGCCATTGAAGATCTCTCAATATAATTTTGCAGGTCCTTCATCATTTTACGGATGCCATTATACAGAACACCAAACTCATCTTGACGATCACTATACAAATCCACATCGAAATTCCCCATCCCCACTAGCTTGACCTTACGGCTTAAGAGAATAATGGGCTTAGTGACACGCTCCGATAGGATATACATGAATAAGATTGCAGTGACAAGCGACAAAAGCGCTAAGGTTAAAATAATTTTCCCGAGAAAAGTGGCCTACTTTGTCATTTCTTTCTCATCAATATACTGAATGACCTTCCAGTTGGAATAGGGAGACGTAACAAAGAATTGATTGCTGAGACTTAAGGAGGCGGGTCCGTGTTAGAAGATTATGATCCTCTAATGGAATATGCTGTCGGAGTGGATATCGGGGGAACGAAAATTAATGCTGGACTCGTTACTCCACATGGGGACGTAGTACATACTGTAAGTCTGAGCACAAAGGCTGGGTTCACGAAGACCGTGGACCGAGCTATTCAGGCTATTCAAAAGCTAATGAATGAAGTTACAGCGATGCATGCAGGTATTCAGTTTAAAGGGATTGGTGTAGGAACGGCAGGACAAATCGATTGGGAGGCGGGGAGTATTCGCTCAGCCTCTGATCTTATTCCTGGCTATGCTGGGCCAGCTTTGAAAGCGTTGCTTCAGACTCAGTTCCAGCTTCCGGTAATCGTAGATAATGACGTGAATGTACTAGCATTAACAGAGAAATATTTAGGTTCTTGTATAGGTGTATAAGATTGTATCTGTCTTGCACTTGGAACGGGTGTAGGTTGAGCAATTATTGTAGAAGGTCGCCTTGTTCATGGTTCTTGGGGCACAGCCTACCATTTGATAACTTAGACTCACGAGAAGTGATAACGAGATGGAGGGAAGGAGAGCCTCTAGCTAGAGAAGTAATGGAAGAAACAATCGCTGCGCTTGGAGCTGCTATCGCTTCTTTTATTCATATTTTTAACCCTAAGGTCATTGTCATTCGGGGTGGAGTGGCTGAAGCAGGAGAGCTTTATCTAAATCTCTTGATTAAATAGAATAATTTACCGATAATGTTAAAGGGGATGAGAGTAAAGGTCAAATCTTTCTGGGGTCCCTAATCCGTTTATAAGGAGTGATGATGTTTGATTACCAACAACACCACAATGAAGTCCGAGAGAGGTCAGTATTCGTAAGGAAGAACACCTCTCAATGACTACGGGAGGCACTATCGGAAATGATGACTTTAATGAACATGGTACGGGGAATAGCGAACGATCTACCTGCCAAAGAGATGATCAAGTATTGGAATCATGAGCCTGGAACTTTGAAGCTGGTGAGAGCAAGTAGCAATTTTATTTATACGTTTCAATGGAATAGTAAGCACTATTATTTAAGGTTTACTCACGAAGAGGATAATAGCGCAGAGAATATTCAGGCTGAACTAGACTTTATGATGTACTTATTGGAGCAGGGCTATGAGACCGTAGCGCCAGTACGATCCAAGCAAGGGAAGTGGATTGAGACCCTTTCAACTGGAAATGGCAAATATCACGGGGTTGTTTTTGAACAAGCCCAAGGGGAGTACGTTCCACTTGAAGAGATGTCGGAGCTGCAGTTTCAACATTGGGGTCAAACGCTCGCGAGATTGCATAATTTATCCGAAACTTATGCTCCGAGCACACCCGCGCGTAAAAGCTGGGTCGATTCGCTTCAATTTATTTTATCTGTATTAAGAAGACACCCCGAGGAGCATAAAGCGCTTAAGGAATATGAACGAATTGAGGCGTGGCTAAGTGAGCTCTCTTTTGGCGTAGGACATACGGGGCTTATCCATTTTGATTTTGAGACAGACAATATCTTTTATATGAAAGAGAAATCTCGATATAGTGCGATCGACTTTGATGACTCTATGTATCACTGGTTTGCGATGGATATCACATCAGCGTTAAGAGATCTATCCAAACAGAATGATGATGAGAGCAAGAGGAACATCAATCTTTTTATTAATGGCTATAGATCTGTAAAGCGGCTGGATGATAAATATATCAAGCTATTGCCAGAATTCCAAAGATTCTCTGACTTATATGGATTCGCTAGGTTGCTTCGGAGTTTTGAGAATTTGGACGTTTCTATTTGTCCGGAATGGGCACTACAGCTTAAATCAAAATTAGATGGCGTCTGTGATCGTATTCGGGATGGCTTTCATCCTCATATGGTGCTGAAGACAATCACTGAGAATAACTGGTATGCCTGTACGCAATTAGAGGTGCCCAATGAGCAAAAGACGGTTTTTCCTGTACCGATGGTCTATTGGTTGGCAGAATCGGCTTATTGCGGAATGAATCCGTTGGCATTATACGCAGATGAAGAATTGGTAGGCTTCTCAGTATACGCCGTAGATCCTAAGGACGGAAGTTATTGGATTATGGCTTTTATGATTGATCGGAAATATCAGAATAGAGGCTTCGGTAGAACTGGAATGGATGCCTTGATTCGATATATAAAAGCCGAACATCACTGCGACAAAATCGTTATTGGGCATCGAATAGAGAACGAACGTGCTTCGAACTTATATACATCCCTTGGATTCGTTGAAGTGAGCAGGGATGAGGATGAAGTTGTACGAGAGTTAATAGTGTGAAGAGAAAAGGGGCCGTTCCCAAAGTAGGTTTTTACTACTTGGGAGCGGCTCTTTTCTTGTTATATTGAAGCTCCAATTCTAGCTCTTCATAAAAAGAAGAATTACCGCTTGTATAATCTCTTAATATTAATCTGTCGGTTACTATTTCCACGAATGTTACACTCCTAGTCTAAGTTTTAAATGTTCTTCAGTTGCTATAGCCAAATACGATTACATAGACTCTGTAAGGCTTACTCTGTAATTTCTTGTAGATCCATGTAATTTCCTTTATTTTTCATAATATTTACACATTATAAAATATAAGCTTAACAACCTTCCATTTTTAGCTACTAAAATAGTGGAATTGTGATACAGTAGTAGTGGTTTATTTACTAGAGGGGGATTTTGGAAAATGAAAGCTATTAAATGGAGCATTGCAGCAGTACTAGCAGTATCTATGTATGGTCCAATTCATACAGTGAAGGCTGCAGATGCGAATAGCACAAATGTAGTGAACGAACAGTCGAATTCTAGCACGGAAGATTTGATTTTTCAAATGGATTATACGGAAATGACCGTTGGTGACAAGGTTCCGGTGCAGATTTTTGCAAAAGGTCCTGATGGCTCATCCGAACGTGTTCCACTGTCTCAGGCAGATATGGTAATTGAGAAGCCTTACTTATTGCAAAAGCTACCTGATGGTTCAATTAAAGCATTAGCTGTTGGTGAAACAAAAGTAACCGTACGTTCAGGATCAGCTTCCAAAACTCTAAGTGTTTCTATCAGTGCTGACAAGTATATCGATAAAGCTGTAATAATAAGTGGCACGATGTATTTGCCTGTCCAATCCGTATTCAAGAGCTTGGGCGCTTCTGTTCAGGCTAATACAGCCACTAAGACATTTAGTATTCGTCTGGGAGATTTGCCGATTCAGCTTCAACTAGGTAGCGATATTGCTATGGTGAATGGGAATAAGGTGAAAATGAATGGTAAAGTGCAGACTGTGGATGGAGTGGCAGTATTCCCTTCGACCCTGTTAAAAACTGCATTGGGAGCAGTGCTGGACTTCACTGGTCCTTATGAGACTATGAATATCTATTTCGGCAAAGCAGAGTTATTTGCACACACGAAAAATACGTTTAATATACTCAAAAAACAGTCTCAAGGAGATCTCGCTAAGCTGATTGGGAAGACCTATTGGTTCAACCAGTTTGACTCCGACTATAAATTCCAAAAAGCAACGATTGTTGATATTCTAGTGAACGACGATAATGAGTTTGCGATCTCTTTTCAATTATCATCAGGTAAAGTTGTGAATACTTATGATATGGAATACGATCAGGTCACTCGCGTTCTGGGAACCAAAGAGTATTTCTTTACGTCTGATCCTACCAAAATCTATAAATGGTCGAATGCGACATGGGCCAAAATCAAGGCAGGTACAATTTCGACAGGGATGACGAAGCAGCAAGTGGAGCTAAGCTGGGGCACTCCAGTCAATAAATCAAGTCTTTCCGGCAGTGGGATTAAAGTGGAGACTTGGCAGTATGAAAATTATAATTACGTTACCTTTACAAATGGTGTTGTCTCCATGATTTATACGAATTAATATAAGATGCACATCAAATAAAGGACGCCTTCAGGTTCGTCACCGGGCGTCCTTTTCATATATTCGAACACCTCGTCATTGATTTAGTCATAGAGCCTGTCTCTGAAGCATATCTTTTGGAAGAAGCACTTTCAGAATGAAGTGTTGACTATTTGTTGACCGAAAAGAGGGGTTTATTCATGGCAAAGTCAAAACGTGGACATGCACTGTGGAGTTTACCATCCAGGGGTAGGGGTACTTGTCCGGTCTGTCAGAGCACACGGATCAAACTGCTTTATCCAAAAAGAAAAACGGACGGATCAGTCGTTAAGGTTTGCAAGCGTTGTGACAAGGCACCACAGACGAAAGTGGATGCAGTGTTGGTGTAAAAGAGTAACGCAAGGATGCCTAGTTGCAGCTATATGCATATTGCATGTAGGTACAACTAGGCATCCTTATTTTAAAATATAATTATTTCAACGTACGATGAATGACCTGATCACGTCTAGGACCTACAGAAACTGTAGAAATACGTATTCCAATAGACGTTTCAATAAAGTCTACGTAACTTTTAGCTTGCTCTGGCAGATCGTCGAAGTTCGTGATATGGGAAATATCGCAGTTCCAGCCAGATAAATACGTTATTATCGGTTTTGCTGTGTTTAGTTTATTTGTTGCTGGAAACTTGTCGGTGATTTCCCCATTTTCAAGCTCATAGGCAACGCAAACCGGAATCTCATTTAAATAACCAAGAACATCCAAATTGGTTAACACAACCTCAGTTGCACCTTGCATCAAGCAGCCATAACGTGTAGCTACGGCATCAAACCAGCCCATACGTCTAGGACGGCCGGTTGTTGCTCCAAATTCCCCAGCATCTCCACCTCGTGTGCGAAGTTCATCCGCTACAGGGCCTTCTAATTCAGATACAAAAGGTCCGGCGCCAACACAACTGGAATATGCCTTCGTTACAGCGATAACATTCGTGATGGCAGCCGCAGGAAGACCCGCGCCGACAGGTGCGTATCCGGCAAGTGTTGATGAAGAGGTAGAGTAAGGATATATACCGTGATCGGGATCACGCAGAGCGCCTAATTGCCCTTCAAGTAGAATCGTTTCTCCTTTTGCATAAGCTTCTTGCAGTATTTCTGTTGTATTGGCAACGTATGGCGCCAATTGCGCAGCTTCCTTTTGCAACTGAGCCATTAATTCCGAGACTTGGATAGGGGCTTTCTTATATAAATATTTTAGCAATACATTTTTTGAAGCGAGTAATTGTTCAAGACGTTTCTCAAGTCGGGCGGGATCAAACAAATCCGCAACTTGTATGCCGAGCTTTGCATATTTATCTGAGTAGAATGGCGCTATCCCTCGTTTGGTTGAACCAAACCCTTGTGACCCAAGTCGTTCCTCTTCCAGCTCATCAAACAAACGATGGATCGAGAGTACGATTTGAGCACGTTCAGATACGTACAACTTCGGCTTTGGAACCCCTCTATCTGCTAATGCTTGTAATTCCTTTACTAATACTTCTGTATCTAGAGCTGTTCCTGGTCCAATAATGTTTGTAACTGAAGGGTAAAATACACCAGAAGGCAGCATATGAAGCGAAAATTTTCCATACTGGTTAATGATAGTATGCCCGGCATTACTTCCACCTTGAAAACGAACTACATAGGATGATTGAGCGGCTAGTACATCTGTCATCTTACCTTTGCCTTCATCTCCCCAGTTAGCTCCTACAATTGCGATTACGGTCACGTGATTACCTCCCAAGCTTGTGATTGGCTACAGGTCTAAGTATAATGCTAGATATAACATTAGAAAAATTGATATATGTAATATCTATTATAAGGTGAGGTAATGACTTGGGAATGGACATCAACTTGGAATGGTATCGCTCTTTTTATTGGGTAGCACAAACAGGCAGCTTAACTGCGGCAGCAGAACGGTTGAATATCACACAACCCGCGGTGAGTCACACGATTAAGCAATTGGAAGAAAAGATGGGCGGCCCCTTATTTTTCCGTACCTCTAGAGGGGTGGATCTAACAACAGAAGGAAAAGTACTGCTCCGATTCATTGTTCAAGCCTTTCAGAATGTGGAGATGGGAGAGCGAGCGATTGCTGAAATGAACAACTTAAATAGCGGTGAGATTCATATCGGTGCAAGTGATACCCTCTGCAAATATTACTTGTTATCTTATCTCGAGCAATATCATGAACAATATCCTAACGTACGTATTCATATTACGAATCGAACAACACCGGAAACGCTCACGCTTTTAAAAGAAGGCAAAATTGATTTCGGCATCGTAAGCTTACCGGCATCTGACAAGCAGATTGAATTTCGTAAGAGTACACGGCTCCAAGATTGTCTTGTAGGAGGCAAGGGCTTCCGTCATTTAGCGGATAATACGATGCCGATTTCAAACATCAAGCAGTACCCGTTGTTGTTCCTGGAGCCAGGAGGCAGCACAAGAAAGTATATCGATGGGTTTCTTGCCTCCAATCATGTGACGATAACACCAGAGTTTGAACTAGGCAGTGTAGATCTTCTTGTTCAGTTCGCTTTACGTGGCTTTGGTCTAGCCTTTGTTATTAGTGATTATGTAAGGGAAGAATTAAAAAGTGGGGAGCTTGTAGAAATCCCTTTAGATCCTCCATTTCCAGAGCGTAACATCGGGATAGCGACGCTTCGAGGGGTTCCACTTTCTGCTGCATCAAAGTCCTTTCTAACCTTATTGGACTAAATTAAATCGGATGCGGGATCATACACATGAGGAGGAGGCTAAGCTATGAGTGATTTGCTTGGTCGGCTACGTAGGGGATACGGGAAAAAGCTGCGTGCACTTCACACCTGGAACGGCTGGATCGTCGTGATATTGGCCTTAACTGGGCTTGTGCTAGTAGGCGGTTTCTGGCGAGGTTTCCTTGGCGAAGGCAGGGTATGGATTAAAGGCTTGCATATTGTGGTAGGAATCGCATCTATCCTTCCAGTGATCTATTATCTTCTGCTGGCCAGTAAACATTGGAAACAGCTAAAGGAAAAACCTTGGCAGCGGTTCAATGTACTTGTTGTGCTCTTCCTGTTGCTTGGGTGGTTCGTTTCTGGCGTATTGTTATGGCAGTTTCGTATGGTAGGACCGCAAGTATCTAATCTTGCATTGGCCGTTCATGATGTCCTGACATGGATTGGACTGCCTTACATTATCTATCACTCATTGACTCGTGTGAAGTGGTTGAAGGAGCCGAATCGTCGGACCATCAAGAGCGAGGGGAGTGCCATTACAACATCTCAGAATACTCCGCAGCTAGTCTATACACGTAGAGCTTTCATTCGTGGGACGATCGGAGTAGGGCTTGCCCTTACAATCGGACCTTCATTTGTAAAATGGTTAGGCAGCTCGATTGGAAACATCGGCGGTAGCGAAACGATCGATAAATTAATCGAGAATGATCGGAATCAGCTGTTGCCAGCACCACAGCCACTGGCGGCATCGTCACCGCCTCTTGGAGGTGGGTCGCAGGGTCAATTCCGTGTTTATACTGTAACCCCTATTCCTAAGTTCACGAACAATAATTGGTCCTTTAAGTTGGATGGTCTTGTTGATCAGAGCTTTACATGGAATTGGGAGCAATTCGTTCAATTGCAACGGACGGTTCAAGTGAGTGATTTTCACTGCGTGACAGGTTGGTCCGTCTACAAGAATACCTGGGAGGGCATCAAGCTGAAGGATCTACTACAACTGGCTGGTGTGAAGTCCACTGCAAAGACAGTGAAGTTCTACTCAGGGGATGGGGTATATACAGATACTCTTACGCTGGAACAAGCGGATATGGACGATGTAATGGTCGCGGTTATGCATGATGGGAAACCGATTCCGAACGATCTCGGTGGACCGGTTCGGCTAATTGTCCCCAAAATGTTCGCTTACAAATCAGTGAAGTGGCTGAACCGGATTGAACTGATCGAGGGAGAGCATACAGGATATTGGGAGCAACGTGGCTATTCGAATGATGCTTGGGTATAAATGAGATTTTAACCTTAATGGGCTTTGGGCCTGTTAAGGTTTTTTTGTGATTAGGGATGTAATCATAGAAATACTTCCATATATATAGAAGTGAATCAACGAGGGGCAGAGATCATCTGCGGAAATTTAGTTTTTTTGTAAATAAAAGGAGTATGGTGAGTTAGTTTCTGATAAAATAAAGCAAATGATGGAAAAAGTTACCGGATCGGTTAGGGAGGTGTTTATGTTGAACGGTGCGAGATCCGTAAAGCTATTAGGACTTATAGTTGGCGTGGTGTTACTGAATATTATCGTTTTGTCACCAGGGTTAATAGGGGTCGAAATTGGGGGAGTAAGCGTTCTAGAGACTTCCTTTGGCGTGACATTAGTAGTGATCAGTCTTCTTGTTGTCCTTTATGGAAGTTATAATTTGCTGTTCAAAGCTTCGGTGGTTCAACCTGTAAAAGAGATAAAGACGCATGAGGATTATATAGCAGCGCTCACGCAATACAGAAATGTAAAGGTGCTGAAGAAGGACATTACGCTGGCTTTGGATCAGGTCACTCGAATGGAAAAGAAGAAAAACACGTTAATGGTTGTCCTTGGTCAGAGATTTGAGCAGTCGGAGCTAAGCTTTAAGAAGTTTGGTGCGGTCAGTTATGAAGTTGAGAAGCTTTTCTATCTGAATATCCGAGGGATACTTAATAAGTTAAGTGTTTTTGACGCTTCGGAATTCTCCCTTTTTGCCAGTCAGAAGAGACCTGCGCAGTTCTCAGATAAATTGGTGCAGAAAAAAACAGCGCTATACAATGAATACTTAACTTATGTAACAGGTTATCTCGGTGCAAACGAAGAGATTTTGCTGAAGTTAGATCAATTACTTCTCGAAATATCACTACTAGACAGTACGAATTATAAAGATGTTGAAGATATGCCTTGTATGAAGGAGATCGATGAATTGATCAAACAGACGAAATTCTATAAGCAATGAAAGGAAGATGCGAATGGCTAGGAAAGGGAGAACATTTTTAGTCCTCGGGATTATAACAGTGGTCGTTTTTGCTCTTGTGTACTTTGGGATCACCTTAACATCTAATTTAGGCAAAACCACTACTGAGGTTTCGTCAGAAGATGCAGGAAAGCGACTGGAAAAACTTTATAAAAAAATTAACGTAAATATCGCGGAGCAAGTTAAAGGACAAATCGACCTTGATCCTGTAGCGATTGGTGATTCCTTGCCGGATATTTCTAAATTTCCTATATCAGTAACCAATACAACGGATAGCTTTGTCGAAATCTTTTCATCCACAGAGAAATCTGGAACGGGTAATGATGGATGGCTTAATGAAGTGGCGACAGATTTTAATAGTTCCAATATAGAAGTGAACGGATTACCTGTTTCAGTAAAAATTCGCAATATTGCTTCAGGAACAGCGACGGATTACATAAGGTCTGGTAAATATATTCCAGATGCGTTTACACCATCCAATGAGTTATGGGGTGAGATGGTAAAAGCGAACGGAATGAATACGCAGCTTATAACCAATCGTCTTATTGGTAATGTAGCCGGTATTGTCACGAATAAAACGAAATATGATGAGTTAGTAGAAAAGTATGGTTCTTTAAACGTCAAAACGATTACTGATGCAATAGCGAATAATGAATTATCTATGGGGTACACAGATCCTTTTGCCAGCTCAACAGGTTTGAACTTTCTTGTGACTGCACTTGGGACGTTTGACAGCTCTGATTTGCTTGGAGAGCAAGCGGTTCAGGGCTTTGAGAAATTCCAAGCGAATGTACCTTTTATCGCATCGACTACTTTACAAATGCGTGATGCGGCTAAAACGGGGAAGCTGGATGCTTTTGTATTAGAGTACCAAATTTACGCAAATGCACCCGAACTAAAGGGTAGTTATGTATTTACTCCTTTTGGTGTAAGGCATGACAGCCCCCTTTACGCATTAGGTGATCTTCCACAAGAGAAGCTGGACATTATTAAGAAATTCGCGGAGTTTGTTGAACAGGATAAGTATCAGCGTTTGGGTGAGGAAAAAGGTTTTAATGGATTGAATGACTATCATTCGGAGGTTAATCCAGTGGATGGCAGTCTTTTATCCTCGGCCCAAAAGCTGTGGAAGGAGAAGAAAAACGGCAATAAACCCATTGCGGCAGTATTTGTAGCTGATGTCTCAGGTAGCATGAACGGTGAGCCTTTAAATCGTTTAAAGCAATCATTATTAACAGGACAGAAATACTTAGGCAAAGATAATAGTATTGGTTTTGTTTCCTACTCCGATAACGTTACGATAAATCTTCCAATTGGCAAATATGACACGAATCAGCAGTCGATGTTTGTTGGAGCGATAGATAGTCTTCAGGCAAATGGGGGGACAGCGACTTTTGATGGAATTGTGGTGGCACTCAAAATGCTTCAAGACGAAATGAAGATAAACCCGGAAATCAAACCTTTAATCTTTGTATTAAGTGATGGAGAGACGAATGAAGGTCATTCACTAAATGATATCAGAGGCTTAATTGAAACCTACAAAATTCCGATTTACACCATTGGCTACAACGCGAATATTAAAGCACTGGAGAGCATTTCAAGTATTAATGAAGCGGCTAACATCAACGCGGATACAGACGACGTAGTCTATAAAATCGGAAACCTGCTTAATGTTCAAATGTAAGTTACAACTTTTAGGAGGGATTCTATGTCTTTTACGATGGAAGTGGTAAGTCCGGAGAAATTGAAATCAGCGATTGAAGAACAGGTTAAACCTGAGCCACAGGAAGTAACGCAACTGAAGGAAATGGCGATAACCAATGTCTCGACGATTTTGGAGCTGGATTTAGAATCCTTGGATAAACGAAAAGAAGTGTTGCAATCCATAGACAGCTTCGGGATGAGCACCATGAGATCGTCTTCAGACAAGAACTCTCTTTTACAAGTTTCTGTAGGAAATTTATCGAAAACAGGGGATGAAGGCGGGCAAGTAGCTAAAGGGTTAACGGAACTAAACCTCCAGTTGAAAGATTTAGACCCAAGCGCAGTGGATTTTGCCAAAAGTGGTCTTCTAGGGAAGTTCTTTAACCCATTGCGGAGTTATTTTGCGAAGTATCAAAAAGCAGATGCTGTAATCTCAGATATTATCATTTCTTTAGATAAAGGCAAAACCGTATTGAGAAATGATAACACTACATTAGAGTTTGAGCAGCAATCGCTTAGAGAGCTCACTAAAAAACTGCAGAAAGAGATTCAGCTAGGAATGTTGATGGATCAGGAGATTGAGGCTCAGCTAGATGCAGCCAAGCTACGTAATGAGTCTGAAGAAAGAGTAAAGTTCATAACGGAGGAGGTATTGTTTCCTCTGCGGCAGCGTGTGATGGATCTGCAACAGATGCTGGTAGTAAATCAGCAGGGAATTATGGCGATTGAAGTAGTCATACGGAATAATAAAGAGCTAATCAGAGGGGTGGACAGAGCTAGAAATGTTACGGTTTCTGCCCTGAAAATCTCCGTTACAGTGGCCAGTGCACTCTATAATCAACGAATTGTTTTGAAAAAGATTGAACTCCTAAATCAAACGACCAACACGCTAATAAGCGGCACCTCAAAAATGTTGAAAGATCAGGGGGCGGCGATCCATAAGCAATCCCTAGAATCTAGCATTTCAGTAGATACATTAAAACAGGCATTTACAGATGTGCTATCCGCTTTAGATTCAATAAGTACGTATAAGCAGGAAGCTCTTCCTAAAATGCGTGAAACCATTAACCAGTTCAGAGAGCTGGCAGATAGCGGAGAACAGCAGATTGTGCGGCTCGAGAAGGGGAATAAGCTGGGCTTGTAGCTGTTGCGAGTCTAAACCCATCCTAGCCTTTAGTCTGGTAAGACTCCGGTCCTAAGACTGTTTTGAGACTTCTCTTTCTCACGTATAATGAGATTAATTGATAACGTGAGAGGAAGGACATAAGAAATGAACGATAAGTTGTATACAATGCCGATCGGAGCGTTAGATTCCATGCAGATTCCCGTAGAATCGAAATCACAAGCTAAACCCGGCAAACGTCGAACGAGTCCCAAGACCTATCGGAGTATTTTGTATTTTATAATCTCTTTGCCGATTACGATTGTATATTTCGTGTTTATGGTGACAGGATTAGCATTATCAATTGCTTTAACACCAATTTTCATCGGTATACCCTTGTTTTTCGCAGTAGCTAAAGGATTAGATTACATCGTACGATTTGAGCAAGATTTAGTAAGATCATTGCTGGATATTCCTAGACCGATTGAAGAGCGTAGAACGGATATGAAGCAAGAGGGAGCGGGCTTCCTGCAACGAATGAAGTTAGGTTTCGATGGTGCAAAGTTTGCACGTAACATCATGCTAATTATGGGACGGTTCGTATCAAGCATCATCTTCTTTTCACTAACGATAACCGTGGTAGCGGCTGCACTTGGTCTAATTACACTACCTGTGCTTCATCAGATTTTCTTGCAGACGATGGATTTGAACATTTTGGAGAACAGTGTGTTTGCCTTATTTAATATCGACTGGACATTATCTCAGCAATATATTTCTTATGTTGTAGCGGGACTCGTCGTTGCTGTGATCGCAACTTGGGTGATTAAATCGTTGATGGATGTACAGCGTAGAATGTTGTTTGTATCCTACGAGGAAGAACGTCAGTATTAAATGGAAAGAAGCGTAGCTCTTCGAGAGTTACGCTTCTTATACTTTTATCTCAATCTAGTTCGTAGCTCAATAAGTTATTAAGCTTCTAAACAGTAGGCTTGTAGCTGCTTGCGCTTTTCAGCAGTCATGCCGAATTCCTGTTCGAGGAAAGCCTCTACACTCTTATATCGCTCGTCAATGGCAGAGAAAATGGCTTCCATGAATTCACGGCGTAATATAAGCGCAGCCATAACAGTATCGACTTCCTTCGGTGACAGATGCTGTGAAGCTTGCTTTTTTATTTGCTCATTCAAAGGACCAAGTGTCTGATTGGAGAGCAAATAGTCTTCTATAATCGTCTCTCTAGGAACCCCAAGTGCTAGGAAAATAAATGCTGATCCAACGCCAGTGCGATCTCTTCCACCGGCACAATGATGCAGAATACTAAATTCATCTGGAAGCATAATGGTTGCCATAAGTCGCTTAAAGGAAGGGTTATTAAAGGCCATATCCAAATACATATTAACTAGAAAGTCTGTCGTAAAATGTTCAAGAAATCCAGAACGAACCACATCTCTCATGTCTCCAGGAACCTCTTGCTTTAGAGCAGGTACACAAATGTTATTGACTCCTGGAATGACTGGATCTGGTTTTAAACGAACTTCTTCTATTCCTCGATAATCAAATATGGTTTTAATTCCAAGTGATTTAAAGAGCTTTAAATCTTGCTCGGTCATTCCTGTTAATTCGGCTGATCGGAAAAACAAACCATATTTGACTCTACGGCCATCTGAGGTGGTATATCCGCCCATATCTCGGAAATTGAGGACGCCTTTAAAGGGGAGAACACGATGCTTAGAATTTGTTGTTTCAAGTTTCTGGTTCATTTTTGTACCACCTTTGGTTAGTTATTGAATAGGCTATTCTAAAAAGTAGAAAGGGTGTCGCTTACAAACTATATCCTTGAGTAGTTAACGAATAAAGTCATCTAACATTTTATTTAAATCTTCAGCAACCCAATTAATTTCACGATAGGAATCAAAATTACTCATGACGACGATTAAGTTCTCGGTCTCTGGATCTCTAAGAATAAAAGAGGAATAGCCAAATATATTTCCACCATGACCCACTAGATTAATTGGATTGTGATATACAAACCAACCATACGCGTAACTTAATTTATTCTCTTCCATGAGAACTTTTGGGCTAAACATAATGTCAAGAGATTCCTTGGAGACTAATTTATCCGTGTAAAGAGCTTGATCCCATAAAAAGAGATCTTCAACCGTCGAATATAATGCACCTGCTGAGAATGGAACAGACATATCTATTTGATAGGAAGGATCACTATAACGTTGAATCGTACCTTCATACCCTTTAGCATGAGTATCCTCATTGTACTCATTTTTGTCATAACCAGAATTTTTCATGTGAAGTGGTTTGAAAATATTGTTGTTAATATAGTCCGCATAAGATCCTTTCGATACTATTTCAATAATATATCCCAATAAAATATAGTTTGAATTACTATAGCTGAACTGTGTTCCTGGAGTGAAATCAAGCGGTTTTTGTTTGAACGTATCAATGATATCTAATGGGGAGTTATATTTTTGGAAAACAGAAAAGACATTGTCGATTTGTAAATATTCTGGAATTCCTGAAGTGTGTGACAAGAGGTGGTGTAAGGTGATTATATCTCCTTTAGGATAATCGGGGATATATTTATCCAGAGGATCATTCACATTAACTAAACCTTGTTCTTGAAGTTTAAGAATGCTAAGTGCTGTAAATTGCTTGGACAATGAAGCTATTCTATAAATCGTGTTAGGCGTGTTGGGAATATCTTTTTCAAAATTGGCTTTACCGTAACCTTTGCTAATCCAGATGTCTCCTTTTTTAGCCATTAGAACAGAACCGTTAAATTTCTTTTCAGTAAGATATTTGTCTACCTGTGCCTCTAAATCGATATTTGTCTTTCTTGAAATGATGACTTCAGGCTCAGATGAGCAAGCAGAAAGTAAGCAAAGAGTTAGTAACATAATTCCAATCTTTTTCAAATGAATGATCATGAATAGAACTCCCATTCTTTTATTATTCTTTGAAAATTATGTACTTCGTAGTTTACTATTACGTTACTAATGACTTGAGGTTTCTATAAAAAATAAATGTTAGACGTATATAGGAATTAAAGAAATCTTAAGATTTCTTTAATGAATACCCCACTAAATAACCTTCCTAAGTTCGGTATAATGACGGATATCGATACTGTAGATGGGGGAGAAGGGCGTGAATACTAAGAAAGAAAGGATGTTAAGTACTTTTGCATGGGTAATGTTCATTGTGTATTTACTAGTACTTGTGAGGATTGTTTTGTTCAAAGATACGCAGATATATAATCTTTTTGTTATGATTGGACATGGCCAGAGGGTCTTGAATATCATCCCATTTGCATCGACATTTGAAATGATGAGAACTATAGGGCTTTTGCATAATCTTCAAAATATTGCTGGGAATTTTGCAGTGTTTTTTCCAATGGGAATATTTATACCTTTGTTAATGAATAAGGGATTTAAACAAACAGTCGTCATAGTGATTGGCATTAGCGTGAGTATTGAGGTAGTTCAGTACATTTTGGCTATTGGAATCAGCGATATCGACGATGTTATATTAAATACAGTAGGGGCCATCGTGGGTTGGTCCGTATTTCAATACATAAAGGGCAAAATAAAAAGAACGTTTATATTCAGAGTGGTTATCGTAGGGATGATGATCGTATTTGGATTCGTGGGTATCTTTGCTATTTTGACGACAGAAACAAGGTTGTTCCAGATCACTCCTAAAAAAGTAACAGTGACTAATCCTGAGTTAATAGACGGTTTAAATTATGGAAGCATTTATATCACCGGAAAGCTTATGAGTTTCTATGCTCCGGAATTAACGATAGAGAAGGCTATACAGAATCAAAATCAGATAAGAGAGACAATTAGAATGGAACTGGATCAGGAGACAAGAATAATACTTGAACATGTTGAGAGTACGTACTTTTTTGACATTATTACTAGTGAAAAATACATGTACTCTTCATTAACCTATGACGAATTTCTCCCCACAGTCGAAAGCTTCAATCGAAAAAATGTTACTATTTGGAGCTCAGAAGGTAAGCATGTTGATACGATGATAATTATTAATCCATGATAAAATCATCGCAAAATATAACCCCCATCCAGAAATAAACTGCTTCCTGTTGTATAGTTATTGGTCATCAAATAAATCGTTGTATGTGCTGCTTGGTCTGCATAGCCAACCCTGCCAAGGATATTCATATGACATTTACCCGAATCGGTGCCAATTTACAGCTAATGCTTTTTCCAGACTCTCAATTGCACCGTTACAAGCAGCATAGGAGGCACGTCTGCAAGTGGTAGTTAGCAAATGTGCCAGACATCAGAACAATAGAGTCCATAGGGTTTAGATGTGGGATCGCGTATTTCACAACATTATATTGCGGCCAGAACTTTGCATTAAAGCAGCTATGAGCAATCTCTAAGCAACTCTTCTTCATTTTGATTATTTAGTGTTTAGCAGTAGCGAGTCCGATCTCTGCCCAACTATCGAGCATACATTATATAAAGTAGTAAAAGTATACTATTCTAATTTGAAGTTCACTTGTGAAAAAATGTTCGTAATCCCATATAAATCCTGTATAATGAGAGTTGTGAAAACGTTTGAACAACAGATCAGGGGGGGTTCTATGCATTCAAGTGGAATATTTAAATGGAGCATTTGGGGGCTTGTTGCATTAATTTTGTTAGCGCTTTCGGGATGCAGTAGGAGAGGGGATTTAAATGAAATTGTTGCTACATCAACCCCTAATCCAACGATAAGTAATACTACTCAGGCATCGGAGAGCCCAAACGTTGGGGTTGTGGCAAAAGGTACTGTGCACAAAGATAAACTAGGTGAGCGGAGAATATTTGTTTATTTGCCTGCTGGGTATGAAACCGACGGTGAGCGTTATTCTGTAGTGTATATGCATGATGGGCAGAATGTTTTCAATACAAATACTAGCTCCTTCGGCAAAGAATGGTTAGTAGAGGAGAATATTGACCAGCTAGTTGCGGATAAGAAAATGGAGAAGGTTATTGTAGTGGCTGTCGCATCAAGTAACGGCTCAGAACGCGGAAAGGAGTATGTCCCTTTTCCGGAGGAGTCTATTCCTACTGATGGAACAAGTGCAGAGCAATTTACCCAATATTTTATTAATACGGTTATTCCCTATATCGATGGTGCTTATCGGACCATTCCCGATCGGGATCATCGAATGATTATGGGATCGTCATTTGGTGCTATTCAGGCATTGTGGATGGGATATCAACATCCTGAGACCTTTTCATCGATAGGCGCTTTATCCCCTGCCACTTGGGTAAGCAATGGGATGTTAATGAGGAAATTGGTAACGATAACCGGCAAACCTGATCTAAAGATTTGGCTCGACATGGGTGTTGCCGAAGGTATGCCTATTGATCCACTTCTGGATATATTGCAATCGAAGGGATTTGTACTTGGGAAAGACTTATTTTTTCAGATGGATCCTCTAGGGACACATGATGAGAAGTCCTGGAACAGACGTGTACATAGTCCGTTACTCATGTTCGCAGGGAAAGAGGCAGGACAACCGACAAAGCTTGAAGTAAGTGACTATCTGTTCTTATTCAACCCAGAAGCTGCCAATATCCGTCTGAACCCAGTAGTAACGATGGATAATGGAATGGATTATACAGTTTCTGAAGGTGTTGAATATCAAGTGCTTAATCCTGAAGTGGGGCAGGTAGATAAGACCGGTAGGGTGAACTTCCTAAAGCCGGAATCTTTGAATGTAAATGTGAACTTTGAAGGTGTCACCATAGAGCATCAAGTAAACTATGAGCATTATGTAAAAGTGCTGAAGTTCTATCTGAAATCTATGGTAACAGAGGAGCAAGGGGATGGGATCCTAATCCACCTGAAGTCTTCCGCAGAAAAATTAAAAACAACAACGAAGTATTTCTCAGAACTGGTACAATCCGTAGAAAATATGGGTATCTATAAAATTAAGGAAGTTCAGGAGGATTCAATACTTATAGTCTTTAGTAAAAAGTAAATTTATTAAAAAAAGCCCAAAAGATATATGGGCTTTTTTTGTTTCTTATCGCAAAATATAACCCCCATCAGGAAATAGGGTGCTTCCCGTAGTATAGTTATTAGTCATCAAATAAATGGTTGTATGTGCTGCTTCGTCGGCATGTCCTACCCTGCCAAGGATATTCATATTCGTATATTCATCGTAAGACTTGTCTCTAGTTTCTTGTTCTGCTCCTACCCAATTAAAGTTGGTATGAATGGTGCCTGGGGAGATGACATTTACTCGAATCGGAGCTAACTCTACAGCCAATGCTTTTCCCAGACTCTCAATCGCGCCGTTACAAGCTGCATAGGAGGCACCGTCTGCAAGTGGTCGTTGGCCGAATGCGCCAGACATCAGAACAATGGAGCCTTTAGGATTAATATATGGGATCGCGTATTTCACAGCATTATATTGAGGCCAGAACTTTGCATTAAAGCAACTATGAGCAATCTCTAAGCTTGAAGTAATCGGTCCTCTAACATAGGAGGCGCCGGGAGTAAACAAATGATCGAAGTTGCCGATTTTTTCAAAAAAAGACTTTAATTCTTCTTCATTTTGATTATCTAGTGAATGAGTCTCGGTAGATTCGAGCCCTAGAAATTGTTGAGCTTTAGCTAGTTTATCTTGAGAACGACCGGCGATAATGACCGCTGCACCTTGAGCAACAGCTTGTTTGGCGGTAGCTAGACCGATCCCCGAACTGCCACCGATGATGACGACGCGTTGATTTTTTAATGAAATAGTAGACATGTGTATCTTCTCCGTTCATAGTGGAATGTACTTATTTATTTCTGTTTTTTATTATTAGCTATAAAATAATGTCTGCACAGTACGCACTTTTTTCGTACTAGGTACGATTATTCGTACTAGCTGTGAAATAGAATAGCTATCGAAAGAGATGATCACATGGATTTACTGGAGCCGAGATTGGCTGGAGTGCTTACAACGCTTGATAAGATTGGTGGAAAGTGGAAGCCGCTCATTTTATTTATTTTATTGATAGATGGTACCAAACGATTTGGCGAACTCAGGCGGATTATTCCAGATGTCTCTCAAGGGACATTAACTAAGCAACTACGGGAGCTTGAAGAGGATCAACTTATCGATCGAGTTAGTTTTCATGAGCTTCCACTGAGAGTGGAGTACAGTATTTCAGAACATGGCAAATCGCTGATTACTGTTTTGGATAGCATGTGTGGCTGGGGTAGGAGGCATCAGGAGTATCTAAATAATACAAATAAGTAGGAGGGCGAACCTTATAATAAATGCTATTTTGCAGGACCCAACAGGTCAGGCCTATAAGACGCTGATACAGGTGGCTATGGAAGTGTGTGATGAATTTATTTTGGTCAAGCGTGATCAGATGGAGTTAGAGCCAGAAGGTTATGAACTATTGGAACGGTTACAGCCTTTTCTCAAAGAGATCGTTAAAGATGATTATTGGCCGGGGACTCGGCTTATGGGGCATTATGCAGATGTCTATTTTTTTAGATGTTTACCGGATGCGGTCGATATTCTACTATCCTATTCTACGAGCTTGTACTCATGGGTGCAGACTAGGGTGCCCGATGATCTTTGTTTTTTAAGGCAGGGGCAACCGTGGTTAATCAATACAGCTCATGAGCGAGAAAGCCATATTGTAACTGATGTAGAAGAGGAGCTTAACCGACTAGAAGAGAGTGGATTATTGTTCCGTGACTTATCTGTGTTTTACCCTTAATAAAGATAACAAAGAGACGATGTTTGCCAAAGACAGGGTCTCTTTTTTTTGTCCTGTAAATTCTCTTGTAGACCAACGGAAGGCGCAAGATTGAAGGATCTCAGACTGACCGAAATGGAAGGGGAACTTACGGGATTAATTTGGGATCTTGAACCGATTCCGTCAGGAAATCTGGTGAAGTTATGTGAATCGGAGCTGAACTGGAAGAAATCAACGATGTATACGATGTTAAAAAGACTTGAAGCTAAAGAGATTTTTATAATGACAATGGTGTGGTAGGATCTCTTATCAAAAAGGATGACTTTTATGCAGAGCAGAGCAAGGCGTTTGTGAAGGAAACCTTCGGCGGTTCGTTGCCCAAATTTTTGGCTGCCTTCACAAAAAGCCGGGAATTAAGCGACAGCGAAATTGATGATGTTCTAAGACAAATCCATGAGCATAAGGAGGAGTACCGGTGGATCAGTTTTTTGGACAGCTTTTAAACATGAGCATTACGGGAAGTTATGTAATTGTGTTTATCATCGTGGCACGGCTGTTCTTAAGAAAAGGTTCCCAAAATATTCTCCTATGCCTTATGGTCTGTGGTTTTGTTCCGACTCCTGTGTCCGTTCTCGATTGAGAGTATATTTAGTTTTATCCCATCTGAAGTACAGAACTCACCTCTAAATAAGTTATACACACAAACGCCCCAAATCCAAAATGTAATCAACACATCCGACCAAGCCGTAAATAATAAAATACCCGTACCTATCCCTCTACACCTATTGCACCAAGTGGTATAATCCCTTCAAATCCTTCAGACGCGTGGATTAACATAGGCCAATATATATGGTTGATCGGGATTGCGCTGCTGCTCATTTACAGCATTATTGCCACTGTTCGACTTTCACGAAACTTAAGAGCCGCAACCCCTTTTAAGAATGCTTATTTTCATGATTTCACTCCTAGCTGAAAAATTGGGAATTTCGTTGTATTTGTGTCTCCGTCGGCAAATTGTATTCGGTTTTTCACATACATTTGGCTTATTTACGTTACTGTCGGCAAATTGTATTCGGTTTTTCACATACATTTGGCTTATTACGTTACCGTAGGCAAATTGTATTCGGTTTTTCGCATACATTTGGCTTATTACGTTACCGTCGGCAAATTGTATTCGGTTTTTCGCATACATTTGTCCGTAAGCTCGACTAAAACATGTATTTCGAAGGATTTAAGGTCCGCTCGGTCCGTCATCCCAAAGAGGCGTGTGCTTAATTTAAAACAGGGCTCCCCATTGCCAGCAGTTGAATATAGGCTCATCCCTTGAATTCATTTCACATTTCTCCGCAATCTAGAAATTTTAAAAATTCTATTATAGCAAGCATAAACGCCTTCGGTGTTCTTAATAGGACGGTAGAGTCTAGGCCATTGGCAGACCCAACTGTTTACGAACTTATTCCGAACTACGACAGAGAGTGCATCTAGCTCGACAAGCTCTGCCAGAGCGTACGCCTCTTGAAGACCAACCTGCATTAGATGCAGTACATGTGACACGGATGCACCGCCAGCCCCATTTTCTTTTTTACAATTACGTCACCTGCCGTAAATGTCTCCCTTTATACTGATTTGACAAGTTACAAAATTTTATATATTCAAAGAAAGGTATTGATAATTGTTCTCATATGATTTAATATGATAATGATTCTCATTATCATATACTTAATTCAAAGAATTCATTACTTTGATTCAAAGAAATGATAAATAAAATATAGACGGGGAGATAGAAAATGAATCAGAAAAAATTTTTATTAGCAGGGGTATCAGCAGTGTTAGCTTTGAGTTTGGCAGCTTGCGGTAACAATGAAAAGGACACCGCAGCTTCAGAAAAAAGTGCAAATAATGCTGCAGTAGAAACAGAGGGGACTAACAAAGGAAATGCGGTGGCAGAGGCAGTTGTCACTGAGCAAACTATTACATATTTAGGCAAGGATTATGTATTACCTGCAGATATTCATAATATCGTAGCTGCAAGCCTTGAATCTATGGAAGATGCAGCAATCCTAGGCGTGAAACCAGTAGGTGTACTTGCTATAGCCGATGCCATTCCAGGTTATTTGTCAAAGGAGTTAGCTGGCGCATCTTTAGTGGGGGATAAATTTGCTCCAAGTAATGAAGCAATCCTGCAGCTAGATCCAGACGTTATCTTAGGGTCTTCCAAGTTTGGTGAAGATGTGGCAGGTGCACTTAATAAAATTCAAACGATGATTCCGTATTCACATATTTCTACGAACTGGAAAGATAACTTGCTCTTATTAGGTCAATTATCCGGTAAGACAGCAGAAGCGGAAAAGATTATTAGCGATTATGAATCTAAAGCCGCTAGTGCAAAGGCTGAAATTGGAGAAAAGCTGAAAGATCAATCCATTCTAGTCATTCGTATTCGTCAGGGCAGCATGTGTGTATATCCTGCTGGCGTTTATCTAAATCCGGTTATTTATGAAGACTTGGGCGCTACCATTCCCGAAGTGATCTCTTCTACAAAAGCTCAAGCTGAGCTTTCACTAGAAGCTTTAGCGGAAATTAATCCGGACTATATTTTCTTGCAGTTTGAGACTAGCGAGAACACCGATAATGCAACAGCACTTGATGATTTACTTAAGAATCCGATCTTCAAAAGCGTAAATGCAGTCAAAAACAATCATGTCTTTGTAAATGCAATTGATCCGTTGGTGCAAGGCGGTACGGCTTGGTCTAAAGTAAGATTCCTGGATGCTGCAATTGAAAATCTGTTGAAGTAAAACCGAAGGTGCGATGAATAAGATGAATACAAAAAATTGGAAAGTTATATTGATCCTATCAACTTCTCCATTATTCATCGTATTAGCAATGGTTGTATCCGTCTTATATGGTGTTAAGGATATTGGAATAGTAACAATCTGGCAGGCGATTACACACTTCGATGCAAATAATGTGGACCACAACATTATTATGACATCTAGATTACCGCGTGTAATCGCCGCTTTATTAGTTGGAGCGGCCCTAGCTGTTTCAGGGGCGTTAATGCAAGGCGTTACACGGAATTATCTTGCATCACCATCGATTATGGGAGTAAATGACGGATCGGCATTTGTTATTACGTTGGCTATGGTGTTTTATCCTGGATTATCGAATATTCATATGATTCTTTTATCCATGGTGGGTTCCGCTATCGGAGCGGGTTTGGTTTTCGGATTTGGCTCATTGGTCAAAAACGGCTTATCTCCAGTCAGACTAGCCATTATTGGTACTGTAATTGGTACATTTTTAAGTAGTATTGCCTCAGCAGTAGCGATGTTTTTTCAAGTCTCACAAAATGTTAGCGTTTGGTATAGCTCTAAAATACATACTGTAAATCCAGATATGCTAATATTGTCCATTCCTTTTATAATGGTTGGTCTGCTCTTGGCAGTTAGTATTTCTAAATCTGTAATGGTTGCCTCCCTAGGGGATGAAACGGCAATTAGCTTGGGTCAACGGACAAAATGGGTGAAAATCATCAGTATTTTATCTGTTGTATGTCTGACCGGGACAGCAGTGGCCTTAGTAGGTAAGATTGCCTTTGTAGGTCTAATCATTCCTCATATTACACGTTTTATCGTTGGTATCGACTATCGTTTCATCATTCCTTGCTCAGCAGTCATTGGGGCTGTTTTTTTAGCATTTTGCGATGTCTTAAGCCGTTATATTAACTTTCCGTTTGAGACGCCAATTGGTGTTGTAACAGCCTTTATTGGAATCCCGTTCTTCCTTTATTTAATTCGGATCAAAGGGGGAGAGCAACGTGGATAGAGGCAGAATACAGTTTAGTCGCTATATATTGACGCTACTAGCTTTTATCCTGCTAACACTTGTGGCGGGGTATTTTCATCTAACGAATGGCGCTTTTGATATGTCTGTCCTGGATGTGATAAAAACGCTACTACGAATAGATCCCAATCCTAAATTTGACCTGGTTATTTTTCAATTTCGACTACCTCGGATCATTATTGCTTCATTAGTAGGCATAGGTCTGGGGATGGCTGGAACGGTCATTCAAGGCATTACCCGAAATGGACTGGCTGATCCAGGTATCCTTGGGATTAATGCCGGTGCCGGAGCTGCCATCGTTGCGTTTATGTTTTTCTTTCAGATGTCGGGAGTTACTTTTTTCAAAGAAAGCTGGTTCTCGATACTAGCCATGCCGCTGTTTGGTTTTGTGGGAGGGCTTGCCGCAGTTGTAATTATCTTTATTTTCTCATGGCGGAATGGTGCACTTGATATGCAACGTTTGATATTGACAGGGATCGCGATTAGCAGTGGTTTTGGGGCGTTGTCGTTGTATCTTTCTCTGAAAATGAATGCAAGTGATTATGAAATGGCTGCGGTATGGAGTGTCGGAAGTATTTACAGCGCGAATTGGACTTATATCATAATGATCACACCTTGGGTGCTGATTTTAGGATTTGTTATGTATCGAAAAAGCTATTTGCTCAATTATTTTCAATTGGAGGATTCCAGCACAAAAAGCTTGGGGATCTCCGTAGAAAAAGAAAAGCTGATCTTTCTATTATGCAGTGTGGGGATAGTAAGTGTCTGTGTATCTGTATCCGGTTCAATAGGTTTTATAGGATTGATGGCTCCTCACATCGCTAGAAGATTAGTAGGGATTAATCACCGCTATATTATGTTATCCAGTGCAGTGGTTGGGATGTTTTTGCTTGTAATCTCGGATTATTTTGCCAAAACATTATTTCAGCCAGCAGAGTTACCCGTGGGTATAGTCGTTTCGATTATTGGTATTCCTTATTTCTTATATTTATTAGCAAAGTCAAGAGTGTAGGGGAGAGTGAGCAGCACATATGTCAACACAAGTAGAGCTCGAACATACAGAATCATGGAAGCTAGAATCTCAATATATGGGCTACACGTATGATATAAAAGTCTCAATTCCGAGAGAAGAGGCCCCTGACAATGGATTCCCCGTCTATTACATGCTCGATGGTAATTCACATTTTCAATTAGGTCGGGATGTCGTGAAGTTGCAGTCAAGAAATGCGCCGAAAACTTTGATTGCACCAGCCATCGTGATTGGCATTGGACATTATGGTTCAGATGATGTGGTCTCTAAAAGAAGGTTTTATGATTTCACACCTCCTGCGAAGCAGTATGTATATCCGGATCGATTGAAAAATGCTGATATAGGACCACATGGTGGTGCTGAAAAGTTCCTATCTTTTTTAGAGTTAGAGTTAATGCCCCTGGTCTCTGAAAAATATAATGTAGATCAACAGAAGCAAGTTTTGTTTGGGCACTCTCTAAGCGGGTTATTTGTCCTCTGGACGCTATTCACTCGTGCGGAGCTTTTTCAGTATTATTTGGCCTCTAGCCCCTCGATTTGGTGGAATGATCATGAAATTCTGGCGTATGCGGAGCATTGGTGTAAGTATGGTCAAACGATAAGTTCCGAGAAGAGAAAGCTATTGATCACAGTGGGCAGTGAAGAGACGTTTATGGTCGATGATGCTAAAGGATTATTTTCAAAATTATGTGAGTATTCTTTGCCTGATTTACAGGTTGAGCATTACGTAGCGCCAGATGAAAACCACGCGTCAGTAGTGCCGACCATCATGAGCAGAGCGTTCCGCATGTTGAACCGTTAAGGAAGGGGGTATGATGCAGGATGATGTTAGGAGAACTTATTACTTTCGAACATATGGGGCGACAAATTACTGTGTATCTTCCTAAATCATATGATTTGTTTCCTGAACGAAGCTTCCCCGCGGTTTTCTTACAGGATGGATATTTTTTGTTCAAAGAGGCGACTTCAGCTATAGAGAACGACGTGGAGGAGAGGATTACAGAGCCGGTTATTTTTATCGGAATTGATTCTCAGCTGCGGAATGATGAGTATACACCTTGGGAAATGCCTGCTCTTTTTAAGGATTGGTCCTTTGGGGGCAAGGGTGATGATTATTTGAATTATGTTTATCATGATCTTGTACCCTATATGAAAAGTTCATACCGCATCTCCAACGAGCCGAAGAAATTAGCTTTGGGTGGTGTCTCACTAGGTGGATTAATTAGTCTGTATGCGATGTACAAGACGGAGCCTGTTTTTGATAACTTTATACTCATATCCGCGTCTGTATGGTTTAAAGATTTAATACAATACATGGAGACTTCAAAGTTAGACAGGGAATGCAAAGTCTATATGTATGTAGGTGAACAAGAAGGTATCCAGAAGACTAATGCACAGAAGGACATGGTGGCTAATAGCAAACGTGCTTATGATATTTTAAAAGAGGAGATAGATGGAGCTGATCAGCGGGTGAAGTTTGAGACAGATCCACTGGGCACGCATAATGATATGTTTTTTCTGCAATATTTTCCGAGTAGCATCAGGTTCTTATTTCCCGCAAAATGAATAAAAGGACGAGCAGGAGAGAGTATCCTTGCATCGTCCTATTTATCTGATCACTTCTTTAGTTGCTCTTCTGTAAATTCTCAAGATGTACATCCAGATTATCAAAGGTTTGTGAAATACCTGGCAGCATCCCCATATCAATCACTTGTTGTAACGCTTCTGGAGAAGCGTATTTACCGGTGTTAACCAGCTTCGTTTGACCATTCAGCTCGATAAAATCTAGTTGGACTAGTGTCTCGGGCAGATCTTTTGAAATATTACCTTCTGCATCTGAGAACCCGTCCGTGTAAATAATTTGCTCTGGAATCGAAATTTCCCGGTAAAGCGCCTTGCCCCAAGACTCCATGCCATAAAAATCACCTTGATTCTTATCCTCGCATTTCATGCAATAATGCCAAGTACCCCCTGGACGGAAATCGACATGACATACGGGAAGTGTCCAACCTTTTGGCCCCCACCAATGCTTCAAATGCTCAGCCTCAGAAAAAGCTTTAAAAACTAGCTCACGTGGAGCTTTAAAAATACGCTCTAATATTAGAGTGCTGCCTTCAACTTTGGATACTAGTTGGTTGGTTTGGTTAGAATTTGACATTGGATAAATCCTCCTCGTTTACTTTTCCTTATCTGCTTCCTTGCTTTGTAGCTTCTGCAAATAATCATCCAGTCGATCGTAGCGTTCCTCCCACATATGACGGTAGGATTCTAACCAAGTGTCTAATTCCTTAAAAGGGTCAGGGCGGAGCTTGCAAATGCGCCGATTAGCAACAGCTTGAACTTCAATGAGGCCCGCTTCACTGAGAACACGCAAATGCTTGGACGCTTGAGGCTGCCGCAGCTGAAGATTTTCTGCGATCTCTCCAACGGTTAGGGGATTCTCGCGTAATAGTTCAACGATCTGCATACGATTAGGCTCTGCTAAAGCACTCATTACGTTAGTATTCATAAACAAACATCACTTCGATTCATTGAATTGATTCGGATTTCATATGACGGGCCGTGATGGAGCGACTCAACAGGCCTGCTTTCTTATATTTCCTGTTCATGCTTACAATATACCATTAAGGGAATATTCCTGTAAAGGGATATTTTAAATTTCATTGTATGATAACTTCAAATGTAGGGCATAGTACAAGCATTACGTAGAAATATGTTCCATGATAACCAGTAAACTTTACAAAAAACATAGGAATAGATATAATTAAGTATAACTTATCGGTTTTAGATTTACGCAAGGGGCCTATCGCCAGTAGGCTCCTTTTGTATTTCTTGGCCATGTTACAGGAGGGTGAAGGTCATACACAATGAAAAAATTATGGTTTGTGTTCATTATGGTCCGCATGGGGAGCGTTTAATCCGGCGTGGTGTGCAACTGTCTGAATTAATAGGGGCCCCATTGTTTGTATTAAATGTCGATAGTTCGGACAATGATGAATATAATCAGAGCAAAGAAATGTATATGACGGTCTGGAAACGTCTTGCCGATGAAGCTGGCGCAGAGTTTATCATTCGGAAACGTGAAGGCCGAAAAACAACTGATATTATTGTAGAAGTAGCTGAAAAGAATGAGGTTACACAGATCGTCATTGGACAATCTGCTCAGACTCGATGGCAGGAGCTTACCAAACGCAATTTCATCAATGAACTCATTGGTAAAATGAAAATGATGGATCTGCATGTCGTGGCCGTTCAACGGATGCGCGCCGGACTGGAAGAAACCCATGAGGAAGGTGTAATCGCCTACCTGGTCAAAATCGGGGATGAGTATCAGCTCAGTGATGAACCCAAGGGAGAGTATTCGCTTAAAGGGAAGTTCTTTCACGAATTACACACAGAATTTGAGAACGGTTTATTCAGAATTGAGCAAGAAGATGGAAAGGCTAGATATTTGCATATTTGTGATGGCACATTGACCGATTCTTTATAATCGGGCTTTCCCTTATCAACATTGGGGCCTTGTATATAAGGCCCTACCAATCATATGATCTTTGGCTTTTGGTAAAAAAGTAAGTACTAAAGTTCACAACTTGATAAGCTCAAGTGGAAAAGGAGGACTGCCTTTGCTGCATGTAATCATACTTGTTCCGTTTCTAATGGCCTTAGTAATCGCACTTTTGACCAAGAGAGCATCCAACCTTCATAGAGGATGGCTTGTTTTTCCCGGTTCGCTCGCTTTGTTTGTATATTTTTTAACCCGGCTTCCCGTTATTAAGGGAGGGGATTTGGGATACGAAACCGTTTCATGGATTCCTTCACTAGGCATTGATATGGTTTTCCATCTGGATGGATTAAGTTTACTGTTCGCTTTGTTAATCACTGGAATGGGTAGTCTTGTAATTATCTATTCGATCTATTATCTAGACAAGCGAAAAGAAGCGTTGACCCCTTTTTATATATATTTAATGTTGTTTATGGGAGCGATGCTTGGCGTTGTGCTCTCGGATAACTTGATGGTGCTATACGGTTTTTGGGAATTAACAAGTGTCTCGTCATTTCTGTTGATTGCTTTTTGGCATCGGCGGCAAAAATCGCGGTATGGTGCACTGAAATCTATGTTGATTACCGTATTTGGTGGTTTAGCGATGTTTGCCGGCTTTTTAATGCTGTATGTGATGACAGGCACCTTTAGTATTCGGGAAATTTGGAGCGAGGTTGGCGATATTAGTGGGCATGCGTTGTTTATTCCAGCGATGCTATTAATTCTATTAGGTGCATTCACCAAATCAGCGCAGTTCCCGTTCCATATCTGGCTGCCGGATGCCATGGAGGCACCGACACCCGTCAGCGCATATCTTCACTCGGCAACGATGGTTAAAGCTGGATTGTATCTTGTCGCCCGTTTCAGCCCTATTTTTGCGGGGCAATATGAGTGGTTCTGGATTGTGTCAGGCGTCGGTTTGATCACCTTGATCTATGGTTCGATCCAGGCGATGAAGCAGACGGACCTGAAGGCTCTATTAGCCTATTCAACAATTAGTCAACTTGGACTGATTATGGGATTGCTAGGAATGGGATCGGCAGCGGCATTTTATATAGGGGAAGAAGCTGTCTTTTATACTGCTGCAACAACAGCGGCTATCTTTCATCTTATTAACCATGCCATCTTTAAAGGCTCGTTGTTTATGATGGTCGGTATAGTTGACCATGAGACGGGTACCCGCGACCTGCGAAAGCTGGGCGGACTGATTTCCATTATGCCGGTTACCTTTACGGTAGCGATGATCGGCAGTTTCTCCATGGCTGGTTTGCCGCCATTTTCGGGATTTTTAAGTAAAGAGATGTTTTTTACAGCTGTCCTGAATATCCGAAACTTGGATATATTCTCTATTCCCTCGTTGTTTACGCTCTTCCCGGTTTTGGCCTGGATTGCCAGCGTGTTTACTTTTGCATACAGTATGATTTTGGTATTCCACACCTTTTTCGGAAAATATCAGCCTGAGAAGCTGGACAAAAAACCGCATGAAGCCCCATTAGGACTTCTGCTTGCCCCGTGCCTGCTTGCAGTGCTGTCTATATTTATCGGTTTTTTCCCGAATATATTATCTAATACACTTATTATCCCTGCAATGAATGCTATACACCCTATCTTGCAGACCGGGGAACCTTTTGTTGTGAATATCCATTTCTGGCACGGCTGGACACCAGAAGTATGGATGACACTTGGTGTTGTGATTCTTGGTATTACTGTATACCGAATCTATGGCCGCTTAAGTCTGGTCGATAAAGAATGGGGCAGTGGCTACACTTTAAATCAAGTCTATGACGGAATAATCCGGCTGGTTGAGAAATTGTCTAGATGGGTGACTGGTTCTTATATGACTGGTTCCATGAGACATTATTTAATGTATATTTTCTCCTTCTTGATCGTAACGATCTGCGGTGTCGTCTGGTATTCAGATGGAATTACACTTGGTACGACGGAGTATACTCCTTTTTCTTTGTTTGAAGTTATTGCAGTAATGGTTTTACTTCTAGGTGCTTTAGCTATTCCGTTTGTACGTTCCAGAATAACAGCCATTTTGTTAACAGGAATGGTTGGTTATATGGTTACTTTGCTCTTTGTTCTGTTCAGAGCTCCTGATCTGGCGCTTACGCAAATGATTGTTGAAGTGGTGTCTGTTACACTGTTCCTGCTATGTTTCCGGCATTTGCCTAGGCTGGAAAAAGAGAAGCTCAAACCTCGTGCGCATTTCCTTAAACTAATTATCTCCATCGGGATGGGCGTTACGATGACATTGGTTGCACTTGCTGCTTTAGGCAGTAGTCCGTTCGAATCCATCTCGAAATATTATGTGGAGAATAGCTATACTTTGGGTGGCGGTAAAAATATTGTCAATGTTCTGCTCGTTGATTTCCGCGGCTTTGATACCATGTTTGAAATAACAGTACTAGGCCTCGCCTCACTTGCTATTTATTCCATGATCAAGCTGCAGTTGGATGGAGATGGTACAGCAACCCAACTGAAGAGGGTCGTTCCCTATAATAAGCCTCGTTATTCTCGAAGTGATGATGTGTTACTGCAAGCGGTAGCTAAAGTAGCATTCGTTATCATTCTGATATTTTCGTTGTTTTTATTTTTTGCCGGTCATAATAATCCGGGAGGCGGATTTATTGGAGCTTTGATGGCTTCTGCAGGTTTAGTGCTGCTCGCTATTACTTTTGGAATGGATATGGTTGAGAAGGTGCTGCCTATTAATTATCGTAAGTTAATTGCGATCGGGATTTCGATTGCTTTTCTTACCGGGGTTGGCTCATTTATATACGACGTACCCTTCCTGAGCCAAACGTTTGGATATTTCCAATTGCCGCTTATGGGCAAAACAGAACTAACCACTGCCATGTTCTTTGATCTTGGTGTTTATCTAGCTGTTATTGGTGTCACTATGAATATCATACTTACGATCGGGAGGGATAACTAATGGAGCTTGTTGTTGCCTTGGCGATCGGCGTATTGTTTTCCGTAGGTGTTTATCTAGTCCTTTCCAAAAGCCTGCTACGCATCCTACTGGGTACTAATTTAATTACCCATGGTGTTCATCTACTGCTACTGACAATGTCGGGTCTCAAGACAGGTGCTCCACCATTGCTAGGTGAACAAGCGGAGGCGTATGTAGATCCGTTACCGCAGGCACTCATATTGACCTCTATTGTAATTAGTTTTGGAGTAACAGCATTCTTCATTGTTTTGGCATATCGGACTTACCGTTCGACGGGTACGGATGATGTGGAAGGAACCAAGGAGGAGAGACAATGAACAACTTGTTAGTGCTGCCTCTGCTGATTCCGGCCTTTACGGCAGTTATACTGATTTTTCTAAAAGAACGAGTGGATCTGCAACGTATTATCAGTGCCGTCAGTGTGTTTTTAAATATCTTGGTTGCTGGAATCATTGTGCACCAAGTAAGTACAAAGGGCATCCAGACCCTATACATGGGTGGATGGCTTCCACCTTATGGCATTGTCTTTGTTGCCGATATGTTTGCGGCCTTACTTGTGCTAATCGGTGCTATTGTTGGTGCGGCTTGCCTATTTTTTTCCTTCGCCAGCATTGGGGAAGAAAGAGAACGGTTCTATTACTATCCGTTTTTCCATTTTCTATTAACTGGGGTGTTTGGTTCCTTTCTCACCGGAGATCTGTTTAACTTGTTCGTCTGCTTTGAGGTCCTGTTAGTTGCCTCGTACGCTTTAATTGTACTTGGTGGCTCCAAAGGTCAACTGAGAGAGACGTTAAAATATGTATTAGTTAACGTGATTTCCTCCTCCTTGTTTGTAGCAACGCTCGCTTATTTATATGCCGCGACAGGAACGCTGAATATGGCACATCTATCTATGCGTGTAGCAGAGGCGGGACAAGGCGGTGTAATGAATGTTATTGCGGTCCTGCTGCTGATCGTATTTTCGATAAAGGCAGGTTTGTTGCTCTTTTTCTGGCTTCCGGATTCATATAGCGCACCGCCTGTGGCTGTTAGAGCACTGTTTGGGGCATTGTTAACGAAAGTGGGATTGTATGCAATTACACGTACCTTTACATTGATTTTCATTCAAGAACCGGGACTCACTCATTCACTGATTGCCTGGATGGCGGGAGCGACGATGATCCTTGGTGCAATCGGTGCACTGGCTTACAACGATCTGGGGCGAATTTTTAATTATAATATCATCATCAGTGTTGGATTTATTGCTTTTGGGATATCTGTCGCGACTCAAGATTCGTTAAATGGTGTAGTGTTTTATTTAATGCATGACATGGTTGCCAAAGCATTACTATTCTTCCTGGGCGGGATGATTATCTCAGCATCGGGCACCGACCGCTTAAAAGAAATGGGTGGTTTAATCCGACGCTATCCGTGGACCGGTTGGATGTTTTTTGTACTGATTTTGGCGTTGGTTGGTGTTCCACCACTTAGTGGTTTTGCTGGAAAAGTGATGATGGTACGTAGTGGATTTGGACAGAATCATGTGGCTCTGGCATTAATTGCACTTGCATCAAGCTTCATAGTGTTATATTCCTTGATCAAGGTATTTCAGCAGGTATTCTGGGGTGGCGAGAAAAGGGAAGAACAAGTCAAACCGCTTCATTATAAAGCTATGATGGCACCGGCAGCTGTTCTGTTCGCGATTATAATTCTGATGGGTGTAGGTGCTGAGACGGTAAACGGATATGTCAGCCAAGCTGGAGCCGTACTGGCCGATCCAGCATTATACATTAACGCTGTCATGAAGGAGTAGATACTATGGCTTTTCAACTATTATTGAATTTCATGATAGCATTCCTGTGGATGTTTCTGCACAATGACTGGACTGGGCCACGTTTCGTCATTGGTTTCTTGTTAGGTATACTCATTCTGCTCGGAATGCGGCGCTTTTGGCCCAGATTATATCTTGGAAAAGTGTGGGCGATCATTAAGCTCATCCTGTTGCTGCTGCGGGAGCTGGTCGTTTCAAGTTATGTAGTGGTAAAAGCTGTTCTAAGACCGGAGCCTAATATACGTCCAGCTATCCTCAAATATACTACAGAGCTAAAATCGGATTGGGAAGTGGCAACGTTAATCACGATGCTCTGCCTCACTCCTGGATCGGTAGTGCTTGAGGTTTCGGATGATAATCGGACATTGTATATTCATGCCATGGATGTTGATGACCCCGCACAGTTCAGAGCAAATATCCGTGATACCTTTGAGCGTGCGATATTGGAGGTGACCCGCTAATGATCCACTTTATTCTTATGCTATCAATTACGATCATGGCTCTAGCTATAGGCGTATGTGCTTGGCGTTTGGTGAAAGGACCTTCTTTACCTGACCGAGTCGCTGCACTAGATACGATTGGAATTAATCTGCTAGCAATGGTGGCCGTGTTATCTGTCTTTCTCCAAACGCAGGCTTTTATAGAAATTATTTTGTTGATTGGAATTCTTTCCTTTATTGGAACGACAGCCTTTGCCAGATATATCGAAAAGGGAGTGGTGCTAGAAAATGGAAATGATCAAGACTACAGGTGAGTTGCTGTTTGCCTTGTTAATTCTTATAGGGGCATTGCTTAGCGCCGTAAGTGCTATTGGTTTGATACGGTTACCTGATGTTTATCTAAGATCACATGCTGCCGCGAAGAGTGCCACTCTCGGTGTTTTATGTGTCTTGGTTGGGGCATTTCTGTATTTTGCATTTTTTCAGGATCATATTAGTGCAAAGCTATTACTAGGAATTGTCTTTGTATTTATAACTGCACCTTTATCCGCCCACCTAACTGGTAGAGCGGCATATCGCTCCGGTGTTCCTCATTGGGATCGAAGAATTCAGGATGATTTAAAAGAGGTGCTGGAGAAAGAGCAAGTTATACCGGTAACTCCTGAACGAGATATACCTCAAGAACAAAGGTAGAAGTGTTAGGAATTATCTTGATTTTCAATAACAGCAGCAAAAACTGTAACAAACCCGCGTTTACACGCGGGTTTGTTTTTTATTAAACGGATCACTATTCTGATTTTAATCGTTCAAAGAACCAATATTTTACCTTCTCCAGCGAGCCTGCGTAGGACCCTCGGAAGACACTCAATGTCTGCTTCAGGAATGTCTAATTGAATACCGTAATGGAAACAGTCCTGCTGTTCTCTATTCCATTTTAGAATTCCTTCTAAGTAAATAGGTTCATCCGTAAGATTCATTTCCATACCAATCCGTACCAGGTTATTTTCTGGATTAATGTTGAGGGGTAACGATAAGTGGCAGCCTGTTCGACTAATATTGAACAACACAGCTCTTACAGGCTTAGAAGGCACCTGAATTCCGTTAATACTAAGAATATGAAGATCAAGGGTTACAGGTTCTTTAAGGGTATATCGAAAAGGTTCAGTTCTGCGATTAGTGTTCATATGCTCCTCCATACTTTTCCATCTACTATAAATTATCGACAGTAAAACAGGATTAGTGAAGAGTTATTAAACATAATAAAGTTTCGAAGTTACAAAAGCTGCATACTAATTTTTGATTTTATCGTAACAATGTAAGTATTTCCTTTACAGAATTATCTACAAATGATCTTTCAGGACGGGATTTCATGATCACAGTAAGTCCAATTAATGATATGACTAGTGTCTGCGCTAAACTCTTTGCGTTAATAGCGGGATTAAGCTCACCTGAGCTCAAACCCCGATCAATCGTTTCTTGAAATATTACCGAGAGATACATCTGGTGTTCTCTTGTCAGGATCTCAAATTTCTCATCGTGGGGTGAAAGTTCAACCATCGAATTAATGCAAAAGCATCCCCAGTTCGGATTTTGTCCATATTCTTTTGCCACTATATTTTCGAAAAAGTCACGAAATGCCTCTTTAACAGAAGAATTGTTTTGAAGCTTGTTACGAACATAGGCAGCATGAGAACTCGTATATTTTCGTAACGCAGCTTCAAATAGTCCTTTTTTATCTCCGAAGGTTGAGTAGATGCTAGGCCGCTGAATACCCATTCTTGATGTCAGGTCGCTTAAAGAAGTAGCCTCGAACCCTTTTTCCCAAAATACTTGCATAGCTGCATCCAATGCTTTTTCCTCATCAAATTCACGTGGTCGAGCCATAGAAATTCCCTCTTTTCATATCGAACGGTATGTTATTATTGTATGGTTTGAATATTATTATGTCAATAAGAAATGGACGTATAGATAGTCAGTTTATAACCTTTGTTGTTCTATAAGCTAGTCTCTTGACAGTTATCTTTTTTTAGAGTTATATTTGTCAAACGTAATTACGTACTGATTGGTATGTATTTTATGAATTTGATAAAAGTTAATCTCAGGAGGCGTTATCATTGGGGAAATCTGTTGAGGAATCGAAAACTAGTATAGCGGATCAAACAGACAATAAAGTTGAAAAAGTACAAGGAAGGCTTAGAGCGTCGGAACCAGTGCCTGTATCAATAATATCTCGCAATGTGGCACTTTTATTTTCCATCGCTTGCGGAATAGTTGTTGCTAACATATATTATGCGCAGCCTTTACTGGACGCTATTTCGAACGAGTTTGGTATTTCTCATTCATTCGTTGGACTTGTTATTACAATCACTCAAATTTTTTATGCACTTGGACTGTTATTACTAGTGCCTCTGGGCGATCTATTAAATCGACGTTGGCTGATCTCTGGACAGATGCTGCTATCCGTATTGGCTTTAATTGTCGTTGGTACTGCCACCAGCAGTATAGTGTTATTCATAGGTATAGCAGCGGTTGGGTTTCTTGCCGTAGTGACACAGACGCTCGTTGCGTTCGCCGCAACTTTGGCTGCTCCAGCCGAACGTGGGCGTGTCGTTGGTGTTGTGACAAGTGGAATCGTAATTGGTATTCTACTGGCACGAACTTTCGCTGGCGTATTAATGGATTTAGCAGGTTGGCGTTCTGTCTACCTTGTTTCCGCGATATTAACACTAATCATGGCATGTATATTGTTTCGGGTGTTGCCACATTTTGAGCACAAAAGAGAATCATTATCTTACCTACAGCTGATTCGTTCAATGTTCACGTTGTTTGCTCAGGAACGAACTCTTAGAATCCGTGCTGCACTAGGCATGATGATTTTTATCGCTTTCAGTATATTATGGACGTCTCTAGTATTACCTCTCAGCGCCCCACCGTTTTCTCTTTCACATACTGCGATTGGAGCGTTTGGTCTCGCAGGTGTTGCTGGAGCGTTAGCAGCAGCGCGAGCAGGTCGCCTCGCCGATCGGGGTTTAGGGCAGAAGACCACAGGTGTAGCTTTGATTCTTTTGCTCATATCATGGTTGCCAATAAGTTATGTTCAACATTCGCTTCTTGCATTAATCGTTGGTATTATCCTACTTGATCTTGCAGTACAAGCTGTACATGTCACCAATCAGAGCATGATCCTTACTTTGCGTCCTGAGGCACGCAGTAGGCTTACTGCCGGTTACATGATTTTCTATTCTATTGGCAGCGCCACTGGGTCGATCGCATCTACCAGTATCTATGTTTACTTTGGCTGGAACGGAGTAAGTTTGTTAGGTGCAATGGTGAGTGCTTTGGCTCTTCTTTTTTGGTCATTAACAAAGAAGTAGCCCGAAGGGATGAATATTCATGCGAAAAAATTGTAACGCTGATCTCGTATAATTTGGTGCGATTTCTAAGTCTTAATGCTCTAGCCAGGGCTATAGTTATTTATTTCAACCTGGCCGTGGGAGCAATTCGAAAAGTTTGATTCGTTCGATGTATTGATTACCATTTTTGATAGGCACACGTTTCACCTCTTTGAATGCATGTTGTACTTATAAAACCGTGTTATTGCTTTTAATGTACGTAACCATGATTCCCCCTTGTACATTGTCCACATTTGGTGGATATCCTCTTATCCATTCTATATAAATTGAACCAATAATTTGAAAACTATTGAAAGGAATCTCACAGTTTGAAGGTTTTTAACTGGGTCTTTATGCGATTAGCAATATTTCCAGAGCTCGTCGTAACGAATTGCGCGAATCCCGTTCTGGGCGAAGTACTGCTTGAGCCGTTCGTCTTGGAACAGCCTGCGGTCGGCGTCTCTCTCTCTGGCGATTTGTTCGCCGGAATGCTGCGCGTTTCCGAAATCAAGTATCTCCTCATCCATAAACGTAGGGTGCGTGACTAGGCGATAAATGCCGGAGGGGACGGATTCCAATGCTTGAATGACGTTCAATACGGGATCTTCTCCTTGGCCTGGTCCGTTATAACTAATATCCATACAAACGTTTCTGTAGGACATTAACCCTTCGCTTTCACACCAATTATCGAATAGGTGAGTGAGTCGTTCGTCGATTCGCTCGAAGCCCATATGCGTATCAGCGTAATAAGGTTTGAAGCCCAGCTTTCTGACCGCTTCCAGTTGAGCTTGTAATTCGGCCATCACCTCCGAGATTTCAAATCCCGACGTTTTCCAGTCTGCAGGAGACCGGTGAAAAGTGCCGTCTTCGAGTACTAAGCTCGGAACCTGTTTTGGAGACAATACCGGACCCCAGCGAACACGGTCCCACTCTGCATGCAGGGTGCAATGAAGGCCAATGCAAAATCCATCCTCCTGGGCAAATAGCTTCACGGCGTCCTGTACCGCTATGCCATTTCCCATCAATGAACCATTGCGGAGCTCGCCGTTACGCCACGCCTCGTGGATGGCCTTGTTGGCGGAATAGCTTCCCCCCAAATCGTCGCCTTGCGTGATCAAGTAAATTTCCAGTTTCGGCAATTCATTCAACCTCCGGTTATTTTGTCGTAAATGCGTTCATCCAAAAAGTTCCAATAAAAGATTGCAAGCGATTTCAAGAGATGCTATATTGATAGTAGCACTACCAAAACGTTTTGGAAAGTTTGAGGTTTTTATATGTCTCCCACAATCAAAGATATCGCCAAAGCGGCCGGAGTATCCATTACAACCGTATCACGCGCGCTGAACGGCTACCCCGACGTCAATGAAAAAACGAGAAACCGGATCAAGAAGCTGGCCGAAAAAATGTCCTACCGACCGAATTCTCAGGCACAAAGTCTGGTACTGAAAAAAACGAATACGATCGGCGTCATCATATCGGAGCTTACGCGTGACAGCGTCAAAGCTGCTTTTTCGTTCGAGGTGCTGTGTGGCATTAGCGACCGATCCAGCGAACTGAATTACGATATTATTTTGTTCAGTACGAACCCTAACAAACAAATGAAAAAAACCTATTCGGATCTTTGTCGGGAGCGCAATGTTGACGGTGTCATCCTGAAGGGTTTAAAGACGACCGATCCCTATTTGAGAGAGGTCATCGACCAATCATCGTTCCCCTCCGTGTTAATAGACATCCCTGTCGCCGGCGACGGGGTCGGACACGTCACGACCAATAATGTAAGTGGAGTCAGAGATGCAGTCAGGTATTTGATCCAACTTGGACACCGTAATATTGCTTTCATCAATGGTTATAAAGAAGCGGCTATCTGCGCTGATCGGTTGTCAGGCTACATGCTGGGCTTGCAGGAGGCTGACATCGCCTACGATATCAGCAGGGTTGAAGATGGCCGCTTTTCGGAAGATGGCGGGGCTGCTGCCATTGGCAAAATCCTGTCGCGCCATCCCGAAACGACGGCCGTCGTTTGCTCTAGCGATATTATGGCGCTGGGCGTGATGAAAGAATTGGAGCAGATGGGCAGGGCAATACCCGACTCCATTTCGGTGATCGGCTTTGACGACATTTCTATAGCCTCCTACTCCACACCCAAACTGACCACTGTACGCCAGGAAAAATACGAGATGGGCTACCAAGCGGCGCAAATGCTCATCGACATGATAGAAGGGCGTAAAGTCAATCATAAAATCGTGCTTGAAAACCAGCTCATTATCCGTGAAAGTGCGGATCGTTTGCAAAAAGGCTAAAGACCTTTTTGTAGTCTTTTCCCAAAACGTTTTGGAAAACTCCGTCAGACACCGTTTTAAGGATTTCCTTCGGAAATCTTTAAATAAAACTAACTGAGTAGAAGGGGAGAAATGGACTTATGAAGAGGTTCAAAATGGTATTGATGCTGTGTTTGACCATGGCACTGGGTTTGACAGCATGTGGGTCCAAAAACGAGGGCGGGAACGCAAAGGGGACGCCAAGCTTGTCGGAGGCAAACACCGACAAATCGGTGGAAACTGCTGTACAAGAAAAAGTTGTACTAAAAATTCCGCATTATAAGTCGGGTCAGAACGTAGGGGCAAAATTTTTCCTGCCGCAAGTAGAGCGCTTTAACTCAAAGTATGCTGACAAATATGAAATTAAAATCGAAGAAGTACCGAACGATGATTACAATGACAAAATCAAGCTTCTTTGGCAGCAAAATAAGCTACCCGCGCTCATAGAAAAGGGAGCCAATGAGCTTGTCGTGAGTCTGATTGAGAAGGACGAAATTTATGACCTTAAGCCGTTTTTGGATTCGAAGCCGGAATTGAAAGCGACTCTGATCGAGGATTCCGTTGCATTCAATACAAGAAACGGCAAAATTTACACTATGCCGTCTGCCGTAGTTCGTCCGATCGGCTTGTTCTACAATAAAAAAATGTTCGCAGACGCGGGAATTACGAAACCAATCGCGCAAATGAATTTCGAGGAATTCGATCAAGCGCTTCAAGCGCTTAAGGACAAAGGCATTACACCGCTTTCTCTGATGACAGGGGAAAACGCCTGGACCACAATGCTTCTTGCATCCGCTTTCATGGCCAACGAGCCGGGAGCGGAAGAAGTGCTGAAGAGCAACCGCGCCGACAAGGAATTCGATTATACGAGCCCGATGTGGGTCAAGGCGTTCGGCGAAGTACAAAAATGGCTCAAGGAATACACGACGGACAATGCACTCGGCGCCGCTTACGCTGATTCCGCTAACAACTTCCTGAACGAAAAAACGGCGATTATCGCGAACGGGACTTGGATGGTCGGCGACTTCTCGGATACGACGAAAGCGCCGGAAGGCTTTGACAAGAAGGTCGGCGTTTCCCTGTATCCTGGCGGTATCGGGTTGGCCACGACAGCCGAGTACTCTTGGTGGATTCCGAAGGGGCTGAAACAAGAAGAGACGGAAGCAGCATTAGCATTTATCGAATTCATCCGTTCTCCCGAGGAAATCGAAGCGTATATGGTTGCCGAAGGCGGTCAAGCACCGAACATTAAGACTTCCGCCGATTTTACTTCCAAGCTGAATCCGATTTTGAGCGAGATGAACCAGTCCGTGACCAACGATCTGAAGATGATCGCGCAATCCATGGCGGATGTATGGCCGGATCAGATTGCGTCCAAAGAGTTCAGCGGATATTTACCCCTGCTGGCGCAAGATAAAATGACGCCTGAAGAATTCGCCGAGCATTTAACGAAGAAAGCTCAACAATTCAAAAAATAAGCCGCAACGGATGAGCCCTTCACTGGCAGTGAAAGGGCTCATTGCAGAAAAAGAGGTGAAAAAGTGAAAATCAAGTGGTTGAATGTATGGATTGCGGTGTTCTTGGCGCCTACGGTTCTTGTGCTGGCTTTGTTTTACGTCGTTCCGATCGGCACGGTGCTCGTAACGGGATTTATGGAGTGGGACGGTTTACGCGCCCCCCAATTTAATGGTTTAGATAATTATATCCATCTCATTACGTATGATAACACCTTTTTCATTGCCTTGCGTAACATCCTGCTGTGGTCGCTTATTGCGGCTACGCTGCATGTCGGATTCGGTACGCTAGTTGCGTTCGTATTGTACAAGAAACATATCGGATGGAGATTCGTCCGGGGTGTATTCATGGTGCCGATGGTCATCTCTGCTGCTGCTTGGGCGATTATTTACAAACTGTTCTTCAACGATGAAATCGGCATTTTGAACCATATAATTAGAAGCATCGGTTTTTCGGATTTTCATGTCAATTGGTTTTTCGATTCCCCTGCCTCTTTTTTCGCTATTACGCTCACTTGGCTATTTTATGCGGTATATGTCACCTTGATCGTCTATAACGATTTGATGGCCATTCCCAAGGAAGTTCATGAAGCTGCGCTTTTGGACGGAGCGAACGAGTGGGGTATCATCCGTCACATTAACCTGCCGCTTGTCAAAAAAGCGATCGGAACAGGCATCATATTGTCTGTCACAGCGCGGATATCTGGCTTCGAGGAAGTGGCGCTTACCTCCCGAGGAGGACCGGGCAACGATACCTATAATATAACGCTGATGCTCTATGACGGTATCGTCAATTACAACTACGGATACGCCAACGCTGCAGCGACCGTCATGATTCTGCTTGGTATCCTAGTGCTTCTTTTGATCAACAGGTTGTTCAAGATGAACGAGAGTACTTATTAAGGAGGAGAGCTAATGATAACAAATATCCGAAAATGGCCTGAACTCATTCTCTCCTACAGCGTCATGACGTTTACGGTAGTGGTGTCGATTTTCCCGATTCTATGGATTCTGTTGTCTTCTTTCAAATCGAACAAAGAAATATTGAATGATCCTTTTTCGTTGCCGAAAAAAATCGACTTTAACGCGTATAAGGATGTTTTCACGCAGTACAACTTTTTCGGCTACTTTATGAATTCCATGTTCATTGCAATAGCCTCGACATTGATTGCGCTGTTTATTTACACGATGGCAGGATATATTTTTGGGAAATTCAACTTTCGAGGGAAATCTTTCTTGTTTATCCTTTGTACCATTACGTTGCTCGTACCGGGATACTCACGCGCGCAGCCTATTTTCACGATCATCATGAAACTCGATCTCTATGATACGAAAGCCGCATTGATCCTCGTTTATGCATCGTTCGGAATGGCTCTGGCGTTGTTCATCCTGCGTTTGGCGTTTATCACGATTCCCAAAGATCTTGACGAATCAGCTTTAATTGACGGCGCGGGCTTCTGGCGAATTTTCTGGAATGTGAATATGCCGTTGGCGAAATCGGGCATCTCGACAGCTGGCATTTTGATGTTCTTGAACAATTGGAATGAATACTTTTATGCGCTGATTTTGATGACCAGCGAGAAGAACAGAACGTTGCCGGTAGCACTGGAATTTTTTAACGAAGCATTCTCCTACAATTATACAAGAATGTTCGCTGCGTTATTGATGGTGATTCTCCCAGGGATTTTGATATACGTACTTGTTCAGGAGCAAGTGCAGCAAAGCGTAGCTTCTTCCGGGGTTAAGGGATAATAAACGAATACGAACGAGGTGCAGCAGTGGCATATAGCGTCATAAAAGAAAACGATTTGTTTCTCGTTACGGATTTATTCGGCGATATATCAACTGATTCTACGGAAGGCTTCGGTTTATATACGAAAGATACGCGGTTTCTCAGCCATTTGAAGTTGACCGTTAATGGGGCAAAGCCAATTTTCCTTGCATCCGAGTCTGACCGGAACTATGTCTCGAATATCGTGCTTACGAATCCCGATATCAAAGTTGGAGAAAAGCTATGGCGTGAATCCGTCGAGATTAAGCGGACGCGATTTATCTATAAGGGCATTCTCTATGAAACGATTCGCGCGACCAACTTCAACCCGCATCTTCAACGTTTCAGCATTAAGCTGGAGATCGATGCCGATTTCAAAGATATGTTTATCATTCGCGGATTTCAAGATGGCCAATTCGGACGGAAGACAGGGGTCCGACAGCTGGCGTCGGGGTTTTCTATCGATTACGGTGGGGTGGACGACGTAAAGCGGTCGCTACTCGTCGAATGGATGGAAGCACCGGGCCATGTCACTGTTTCGAATGAAGGAGCGGTGATCGCTTATTATATGGATTTGGAAGCGGGGCAATCGGCATCGATCGAACTGTTCTTTGTTCCGGTCATCAATGAAACCTACCCCCAGCGCCATTCACATGCTGATGCTATACAAGAGCTACAGCGCATGTATGCGGATTGGGAGCAAAGATCGACAGGGGTGGCCAGCAATCATCCGGTTTTCGATAGCCTCTATCGACGGGGTTTGTCGGATATCAGGGCGTTGCTCACGGATCTCGGTTTTGGCTTGTTTCCTGTGGCCGGCTTGCCTTGGTATGCTGTACCGTTCGGACGCGACAGCCTGATCACGGCGTTGCAGTTACTACCTGTTCATCCCGAAATCGCCAAGGGCACGATTATGACGATGGCTCGCTATCAAGGTGAAAAGTCGGATAACTGGCGCGACGAGCAACCGGGAAAAATTATGCATGAGTTACGCGATGGCGAGCTCGCAAATACGAACCAGGTGCCGTTTACACCGTATTATGGTACGGTTGACGCGATGCCACTGTTTCTGATCCTGATCGGTGAATATGTTAAATGGACCGACGATATACAGTTGTTTGAAGAGATGATGCCCAACATCAGGCGGGCGCTGGAATGGATCGATACATGCGGCGATTTGGATGAAAGCAGCTTTGTGACATATAACAAAGAATCCGCCAAAGGTATTACGAATCAGGGGTGGAAGGACTCGTCCAATTCCGTAGTGCATCGCAACGGAGAATATGCGCAAGCTCCAATCGCTCTCGCTGAAGTACAAGGATATGTCTATCAGGCTAAAACGACGATTGCGGAGCTTCTCCGCACGATGAAGCCGTATTCGAACGATAACAAAATGATCGCCTGGTCCAGCAATCTTATCGCCGAAGCTGAGGAGCTGTCGAAGCTGTTCGAGAAGGAATTCTGGGTGGAAAGCGACCGATTTTATGCGCTGGCGCTCGATTGCGGCAGAGAACAGGTTGAAACTGTTACTTCGAATCCTGGACACGTGCTCATGTCCGGCATGCTGAATCCGGATAGGGCAGCAGCAGTCGCCGACAAGCTACTATCAAAGGAAATGTTCAGCGGTTACGGAATTCGGACGATGGCAGAGGGCGAAAAGGGCTACAATCCGATCAGCTATCATAACGGAAGCGTTTGGCCGCACGATAACTCACTGTGTCTAATGGGACTGAATCACGAAGGCTTCCATAAGGAAGCGTTGACCGTTATGGAGGGCTTACTTGCCGCCAGTTCTAGCTTTGAAAATCATCGCCTGCCGGAACTGTTCTGCGGTTATTCTGCGAATAAGGACACGCCGATTCACTATCCTGTCGCATGCTCCCCTCAGGCGTGGGCAGCCGCTACACCTTTCGTGTTTATTGAAGTGATGCTCGGTATGCAGCTTGATTATATGACGCGACAAATATCGCTTCATCCCGTGTTGCCGGTGGGAATGGACTGGCTCTCCGTCCGCAGGCTTCGTCTCGGTAGCGGTGTGCTGGATGTGGACGTTAAACGGCGCAACGAAACATGTGCTTATCACATTTTGGCAAATACGACAGGTTGGACTGTCGTTTCGCATTAAAGAACGAAGTGTTGCAGGCATGCAGGTCGTCGACCAGCGTTTGAAGTACACCCCGTAAGTAGACAATACAAATAATATAAGACGGTTAAGCGGCCTTGGTCCATGGGACTGAGGCCGCTTAGTTTCGCCTGTAGTCGCTCATTTTTGTAAAAATTGATGTAAGTATCCTACAACCCAAATAACTACAAGAGACGGTAAAACTTACCCCAAGCGCGTCCGTTCCTGTTTCGTTGATTTCTTGTTGAAGCATATCACTTGCAATTGCGGTGTTGGCTTCCATAATTACAGCCAAGCACCAACGAATGCCTAGAATACACGATAGAGCTAACTCTCGGTTCTAGTCAATACTTTACTTCATGGTAGTATTTTTATGATCTGAATGTTGACTCTTGACATGAAAAATACAGAGCGACGGGTCCATCCCGTAATGCTCTGTATTCAGCAATCGAATATTACTATTTGTCTATCTGCCCTTACTCGTCCACCACAACCACCGGATTCTCCTCATACAAAAACCAGTCGCTCCAGTTATGGGTTGTCATTTTCATGACATCAATCGTTCGGGTTTGGATTCGTCGGAGGCTTCTATGTCGACGGTATAGTGGTCTTGTGTTTGGTGACTAGTGATTCGCTTGTCGTAACCAGAATCTGGTTACGCCTCTTGTTTTTCACTGAGTTGCCATAAAGCGTCTTCAGATCGCTTATGTCGATTTTCGGCATTTTAGTCTGATCATCGAACTGTAGAACTTTATGTAGCTTGATGATGATCGTCTTTCAATCCTCAGACAGCACGAAACTGTCTAGCTTCTGATATCATCGCATCGATTTTTGCCTTCGTTGCTGCGTCTAAGTCCTTTAGATCGGTGAAATCAGCTGGCGTCTTCTCCGCTGAAATGATGCTCCGCTATACGACGTGACGAAGGTCAAACCAAGAGCCAATATTATAGACCTTTAAAGAGATTTGTTGTTCATGATCATTACAACCTACCTTTTAGAATTATTTTTGTCATTTACTAAACGTCTTTCTAAACATAGCATTTTTTAGATGTTCAAATCTTAATGAAATCTCAATGGATATCTACAATGCATCATCATTAGTTTATTATTAGTTTTCATATTCCGCTTTTCCTCCTATTTACATTTCAACTACTCGGTGATACTATATAGTGGTACTAAGCAATACAGAGTAGCATTGGAGGACTTTAATGGATAACCTTACAGAAATGCTGAAAGGAGTTTTGGAAGGCTGTGTACTTGAAATCATCAGCCGGAAAGAAACCTATGGGTATGAAATCGTAAAAACGCTAAATGCGCTCGGTTTCGAAGATGTTGTTGAAGGAACAGTCTACACCATCTTGATACGGTTAGAAAAAAATAAACTCGTCAATATCGAGAAAAAACCGTCCGAAATAGGACCACCAAGGAAATTTTATAGTCTAAATGAAGAGGGATGGCGGGAACTGTCCATGTTTTGGGAGAAATGGGGATATGTTTCGTCAAGACTTACTCAACTGAAGGAGGATAGCCGTGTATAAGAACATGCTCGCTAAATTTAAAGATTTACGTGAACAAAAAAAGGCTTACAAAGAGTGCGTAAAACGTTCAAAAGCGCTCCCAAACGATTACCGAGAAGTTTACAATATCGCATCGCGTTACATGCTGAACTTCTCATCTAACGATTCTAGCGTCATTAACCTGTTCCCCGAAATGCTCGACATGTTTGAGATGGGAGCTGCTGAAGGTCGAGATGTTCTGGAGATCGTAGGAAATGACGTAATGGCGTTCTGCGACGGGTTACTGGAGGACGTTTCCGCTCAGACTTGGACGGGGAAAATGCGGGCAAAAATGAACGAGTCTATTCACAAAAAACTTGGAAGATAGGGGGGATTAGGATGACATCGAACAATTGGGCGATTGAGGTAATAGGCCTCAAAAAATCCTATAAGAACGTGGAAGTGTTGCGGGGGGTGGACTTCACTGTTCAGAAGGGTTCAACCTTTGCTCTTCTCGGGTCTAACGGTGCAGGTAAAACCACTATGATCAAAATTCTTGCCACCCTGCTCCAGCCTGACAACGGAAGCGCAAAGATTAATGGAGACGATGTAACTAAGCAACCGGAGCAAGTACGTAAGGAAATTAGCCTGACAGGACAAAGCGTCACCGCTGATTATATCCTGACCGGACGTGAGAATCTGCGAATGATGGCCAAACTCCGCCATTTGCCGGATCCTGACAAACAAGCCGAGGAGTTGTTGCGTCGTTTTGACTTGCTCGATGCCGCCGATCGCCGAATCTCCACGTATTCCGGAGGGATGTGTCGGCGCTTGGATTTGGCCATGAGCTTACTGGGGAACCCTTCGGTCATTTTCCTCGATGAGCCGACCACCGGACTTGACCCGCAAGCGCGTCTTGCTATGTGGGAGATGATCAAGGATTTAGCGAGATCGGGTGTCACTGTTTTTCTAACTACGCAGTATTTAGAGGAAGCTGACCATCTAGCCGATCAAATCGCGATCTTACACGAAGGTCATATCGTGGCAAGTGGCAGTCCGGCGGAGCTTAAAAGCAGGTTACCTCGTGGTCATATCGAACTTCGATTCGACAATGAAACAACGCTAAATCAAGCATGCGACCTATTAAAAGAATTCAACGCGACCGCTGATTCGAACAATCTAACGCTCTCCGTCATTACAGACGGAAGTACAAGACATTTGATGCGACTGCTAACGAAAGCAGCGGAAGCTGACATAGAAATTGCCGAGTTTGCCCAGAAACTGCCCTCACTTGAGGATGTTTTTCTCGCAATTGTCACCAGCAAAAAGGAGGGCTCCCGATGAAATTCATTCATTTCCTAGGCGATACCGCCGTCATGAGCGGGCGCGTCATTCGCCATTCCACACGTAGCATCGACACGATTATTACCGTCATCGCCATGCCGATCATGATCATGCTGCTCTTTGTTTACATCTTTGGCGGAGCGATGAACACCGGTGATGTAAGCTATATCAATTATATTGTGCCTGGAATATTGCTCTTTTGCATTGCCAGTGGCGTGGCTTATTCTTCTCTTCGTATCAATAACGATTTAACGAAAGGCATATTCGAGCGTTTCCACTCCATGCCGATTGCAAAAGCCTCCATTCTAGGCGGTCATGTGGTTGCTTCATTGGTTTTTAACGTCATTTCATTGCTTGCCATTTTCCTTGTTGCCTTTGGCATGGGATTTCGGCCGAAAGCGGATATGCTCGGTTGGGTATTAGCCATTGGTATTTTGTTGCTTAGCGTTCTTGCGTTCACTTGGATTGCCGTCACCTTCGGCTTGCTTGCCAAATCATTCGAGGGAGCAGGAGTATTTTCTTACATTTTGATGTTACTTTTATTCGTTAGTTCAGCCTTTGCACCGACCGACAGCATGCCTTCGGCTATCCGCGTATTCGCGGAATATCAGCCCATGACACCGCTTATCGAGAGCATTCGTTCTCTTTTACTCGGAGGGACGGCGGATAAAACTACGCTTGTGGCGGTATTATGGAGTTTGGCGATACTTGGGTTCTTCTGGGCTTCCGCTATGCGAGTGTATAAACGGAGAATGAAATAAACGTAAAAAAGTGCCGGTGGCTTCTCGAAAGAGGGGGGACCGGCTCTTTGTGTGCATAGGCTAATTTTAAGATGTTGGCTGAATGGTGGGGTGAATATTTCTGTGCTATTCTAGAAATATGATTTATATAAAATTTTTGTACATAGAATTAGAAGTACCGGATTTGGCAATTAATTTTAATAGGCGAATGGGGAATGAATAATATTTTTTGAAAATGGGGGAGTAAATTATAGTGATACCAAACGAAGCACAAAACAAAAAACATTGGAAACGGGATATAATTATCTTTCTAAGTAGTCAAACATTTTCGTTATTCGGTTCTGCATTAGTTCAATATGCAATTATGTGGTATGTTACGCTCACAACAAAATCAGGTATGATGATGACATTATTTATTATTTGCGGATTCATTCCTACCTTTTTATTATCACCGTTTGCAGGTGTATGGGCGGACCGTTTCAACCGGAAATATCTTATTATCATAGCAGATGCCATGATTGCCTTTGTCACACTGATTTTAGCCATTACATTTTTACTTGGTTATGATGAGATATGGTTGTTGTTCGCCATTGCTGCAGTCCGTGCGCTCGGAGCTGGGATTCAGACGCCTGCAGTTGGGGCAATATTACCTCAAATCGTGCCAGAGGATAAGCTGACGAAGGTAAACGGGATCAACGGAAGTCTTCAAGCGCTTATGATGTTTGTTGCACCTATCGTAAGTGCGTCATTGCTTACAATGGCAACCATCGAGATTATTTTCTTTATCGATGTTGTCACAGCGGCGATAGCGATCTCTACATTATCTTTCTTTTTGAAAATACCATTGCATAAAAAAGCGGCTGATAAACAAACGACAAGCTATCTGGACGATTTTAAACAGGGTTTAAGCTATATTAAAAACCACAGCTTTCTCAAAATCTTTTTCATTTTTTTCGCCTTTTTCTTCGTATTGATGGCACCGGCTGCATTTTTAACACCACTTCAAGTGACACGCAGCTTTGGAGATGGCTACTGGCGATTAACAGCCATTGAAATTGCTTTTTCTATCGGTATGATGGCTGGCGGAGCAATCATTGCCTCATGGGGCGGTTTTCGAAACAAAGTATATACGATGACTTTCGCTAGCTTAATTATGGGGGTATGTACGTTAGCTTTGGGTATTGTACCTGTTTTTTGGATCTACTTGGTTATGATGGCTATATTCGGCGTAGCTATGCCCGTCTTTAATACACCGACAACCGTAATGCTACAAGAGAAGGTAGATCCGGATTACTTGGGACGCATATTCGGAGTCTTTGGTATGATATCGACTTCCATGATGCCAATCGGAATGCTGATATTCGGTCCGCTCGCAGATGTAATTGAGATTGAATGGCTTCTTGTTGGAACAGGGGTGTTAATTGTAATACTGTCCATTTTCTTCATTCGAAACAAACGTTTAGTTGAAGCTGGGATGCCTTTAATACAGGAAGCATTAAAAGAGTAGGATTTTGCTAGAAGCGTGAACTTGAAACCTTTGCGTAGAGAAAAAAGGAGGCCTGACAATGACTTATTCACAGATCTGGAACAACGCAGAAAATGAAGCTGAAATTCTCTATTTGGAACAGCAGATTGTGGCCATCAAAAAAGAAATAAAACGAGCAAAAGCCGCAGAACAACAGGAGATATTGGATCAAGCGAATCGCAAGCTGGCTGAATTGGAAGCGAAGCTGGATGAGCTAGAGGAGTAGGGGCTAATCGCCCCTTCATTGCATCAATATTTTGACAGCTTGAATATCGGCCTTGCAACCGTGCGAAGCCAATAAGCAAATACGGTCGTTCCGGTCCATGAGGTTCGCTTATTCTGTAGGTATTGATCGTTGATAATATAAGTCCGGGTGGAAGCAGGGCTCTTCAGACCGAACTTTTCCCACTCTGCCGGATCATTCGAACCTCCGAGCTTTTCAAGCATATTTTCTGACGCGATATTTATTTTAGAAGGAATTTGCTCGTAGGCTTCAGTGATTTGCGCATGAAATTCGTCGATCGGATTGCGGCTGGCAAGGCTCTCCAAGTGAATGCCTTCGCGAAGGTAAGAAACGTATGCAAGATGGTCAGCCCAGAATTCGTCGATATAAAAAAGCCGTACCCGCTGCTCCGCTGGGCTCAACGGCTGCTCGCCTTTCAAAATTCGGAGCCGCTCCGCGTATAGAATTCGCCTCTGATCCTCCACCATATCCGAATAACAGTTCAGTTCCTTGTGGATATCGAAGTTTTGGCCCATAACAATCCGCTGAATACTTGTGATCTTGCTGCTGAGCCCCGTCTCTTCAAGAGCCTCATCCTGCCTGGGAGCGCGAACTGCTTTATGGATGCCGAAGCGAAGCAGTAACTCGTCCTCCAAGCTTACATAAAAAACGGAAGCTCCCGGATCGCCTTGGCGACCGGAACGCCCGCGCAGCTGGTCGTCGATCCGCACGCTTTCGTTCACATGGGTGGCAATTACGTACAACCCGCCCAGCTTAGCGATTACCTCTGCTTGCGCGGGGTCGCCGCCGCCGAGCCGGATGTCGACCCCGCGTCCCGCCATATTTGTAGACACCGTCACTGCACCGGTTTCTCCCGCTTTGGCGATGATCCCGGCTTCTTCTGCGTCGTTTTTTGCATTCAAAACATGGCAAGGTACGCCGGCAACCGCTAGCGCCTTCGCCAGCATGTCAGACTCTTCGACGCTTGACGTACCAATGAGAATTGGACGTCCCGTCCTATGGACGGATGAGATTTCTTGTACGAGTGCCTTAAGCTTGGCTTCTTTATGGGTATAAATCCGGTGCAGCTGGTCGATCCGGATGTTTGGCCGGTTCGGCGGAATTTGCAGCACCTGCAGGGCATAAATATCTTCGAAGTCCATTGCGGATGCATGAGCGGTAGCCGTCATTCCGCAAATCTGCGGATACAGGCTGATGAAGTGTTGAATGGTGATCGTCCCGAGAATTTTTCCGCCGGCTATGGAGTACAATCCTTCTTTTGCCGTAAGCGCGGCTTGTAGCCCGTCCGGCAAATACCGGTTCTCCGCCACCCGGCCGGTATATTCTTCGATCAGCTCAATTTTTCCGTCCCGGACGATGTAATCGACGTCTTTCATTAATAACGATTCCGCATGCAGTGCGCAATTTAATGACGTCAGCAAGTGACTGTTATGGCTATCGTACAAATTGCCGCATCCCAGCAGTGATTCCGCTTGCGCAGCGCCTGTTTCATTTAAGTAAACGTTCCGCTGGAACTCGTCGAAGTCGTAATGCTCATCTCGCTTGAGCTGCCGAGCCACTTCTGCGAAACGAAAGCCGTCGCTCCTGGAAGAGGGAGAATCACCGCTGATGACTAGTGGCACTCGCGCTTCGTCGAGAAGCAGCGAATCCGCTTCGTCGACGATGACGTAGTGGAAGGGACGATGTACGGTATCGGCATCGTTTAGTGCAATTGTGTCGCGCAAGTAATCGAATCCCGCTTCTTTGGCCGTAACATAGGTTATATCCTGGGCGTATGCTTCCTGTTTCTCCGACAGGCTCATACCCGCTTGAACCGAGTTTACCGTTAATCCGAGGAAACGATAGATCGGACCCATCCATTCCGCATCCCGTTTGGCTAAATAATCGTTAAAAGTCAGTACATGAATACCTTTGCCAGTCAGTGCATTTAGATATGCAGGCATAACAGCAGACAGTGTTTTTCCTTCACCGGTATGCTGCTCGATCAAGAATCTCTCGTGCAGAGCGATAGCAGCCATGATCTGGACATCGTAAGGATTTAATCCAAGCGTTCTCTTCGCTGCCTCGCAAACTAACGCATAAGCAGCGATAAGCAGCTCATCCAAAGATGTACCTGATTTTGCTTCTTTTTGTAGCCGGAGGGATTCCACTAAAAGCTGCCCATCGTCCCATGCTTCCAAATTCCGTTTTCTGATGAGCACCACTTTGTCCTGATAAACTTTCAGCTTATTATGGGTATCGCGGTCTTTGAATTTTTGCATCAATTTGACGGCTATATTCATTGAAATCTGATCTCCCCTCGGTAGAAATACGCTTAGTTTTGAACAAAATTTGCGCTGATCAGTCGGTTAACAAGTTCTTGGATTCAATCTACCAAAATATTCTATTAAATGCAATTTGGACAAATGATAGAGACTATTAAAACGTGGATGCTTCTAGGTACACTGCAACTATCATCTTCGAATTCTAGTTTGCAGATTGTTTGCAAAAGAACCCAAAAAGGACTGAACAGGGATCTTACTCATCACCTAGTTCAGTCCACAAACTACTTATCCAAATTACTCGCAACTCTTACTCTCCCCCAGTAGCCTCCTTGACTTTTTCAAGAACTGGTTTTACCGTTTTAAAATACAATTTCCCCTTTGTTCATCCTTTATATCCCTATTTGGCAGCTTCTGCTTCTTCATAGATGAGGCACCGAAGAGTCTGATCTGGGTAGCGTAACTCTGCGGTGTAACTGCTGCCGTCTTCGAGCAACATTTTGACCGCTACCATGCCGCGCTTATTATTCACGTCAGTGTCTGTCAGGGAAGCCATGGCGATTTTCCGGGTTTCTCCTTGTCTATCTGTAACTATTTTTGTAGCCTCGTTAATCCAGGTTGCATCCTTTTGGATAGCGATGGCAGCTTCAGCATTGATTGGGGTTCTTGTGAGTGAAAAATTAGCTGCGGTCGTATCTACTACCGTCCGGGTGGAGGGATCAATTATTACAGTATATTGCCAAAATTCCTTACCTTGTCCTCTTAAGGTGTTGGTTTTATAAGGGGTGAATATTACCATCCAGGTCTTTTTCTTTGATAGCATGAATTCTCCTTGGCTTGCTTTTACTTCAAGCTTGGAGACATCAGCTCCGAATATTTTTCGTACACTTGAAGCGGCCATGGCAACGGCGTCGGTCTGGCTCAAACTCCCTGAGTCTGGAGGGGTTACAATATTCCGCTTGGACAAGGCATAGGCCTCCCGGTAGAACCAGTCAATATATTGTAACAGTTCCTCGTCAGTCAATGTCCGATTCGGATACTTGAGCGTGTTTTTCTCCAAGTCAAAATAAAACTCCGCTTGTCCCGATTTTAACGGGAACAGTTGCTTGGGACGAAGGCCGTCATACACATACTGGTCTTCCAATATCAGCCTCCGGTTTATTTCATCCTCGGTCATCTCCCTTCCGATGGTGATAATTTCGTTATTGGGCTTGTCCGCAAAATCATAAATTTGCTGCATTTCTTCTTGGGTCATCAGCTGCTCTAGATCTCTGTTCACAGTAGATACCGGAGCTTCTGCTTCCACTTTTAGTACAGGTGCCTTGCTGCTGGTCAAGGTTAGATTACCCGAGTCTTGTACTGCAGAAATGCTCTTGGCGGCGGTGGTATTCACAAACCCTGGGACAATCAATGCGCTCACCGCCAGCACGCTTCCAGAGAACAAGAGTACAGCGAGTGTAGCGGAAATCTTGTTGTTCTTCATTTAACTTAACCTCCATTGGGATCGGATGATGATGAATCTTCCTAACCTTAATCCAAAGATGTTATAGAGTAGGAGGGCAGTTGTTATAGAGTTGTAAAAAGAGTCTGATGCTAGTTCCCTCGCCGAGGACAGAGTTTAAGGATAGTCTGGCTTTATGCGCTTCAGCAATTTGCCGACATAAGGATAATCCTAGGCCTGCGCCGCCGTATTCACGTGAACGAGCCTGGTCTCCCCGGTAGAACGGTTCAAACACACGTTTAGCCATCTCAGTGGTGATTCCGGTTCCCGTATCACGGATTTCTAGCACGGCTTCTCCATCCAGCTCATAGGCCAGCATGTGGATTTCGCTGCCTTGCTTGGAGGCGTGAATCGCATTCTCAACCAGATTTACCAATAATGAAGCTAGTAAATCGGGATCTCCCCAGACATTTGAAATCGTATGTTGGACATGAAATCTTATGCCAGCCTCCGTCAATTTTGGGCGCTCCGTCTGATGGATAGCTTGAAATAGTTCCGAAATATCCACCTGCTGAAGTGCCAACGGCTGATGCCGGAGGACAGACAAATCCAGCAGCTTGAAGGCCAGATTCTTGAGACGAAGGGTTTCACTAAGAATATAGCCGCCCGCAGTTTGCTGTTCTTCCTGTCCAATATTGGCCGTGGTAAGAAACTCGGCGAACCCCTGCATGCTGGTCAAAGGCGTTCGCAACTCGTGGGCCAAATTATCAACCATCCTTTGTTTCTCTTCAGCCATGTCCGAGAGTTCGGTAACCCGCTGCTCCACGGCCTCCGCCATCCGGTTGAAGTTCAAGGCCAGTTCGCCAAATTCATCTTTGCTGCGCAGCTGCACCCGTTTCGTATAGTCGCCTTCGGCAATTGTTTTGCTGGTCTCTGACAGGAGCTTTAGCGGCTTGCTTAGATGCCGGATTAGAAGATAAAGAAGTAGCAGCAGAACGGGTCCCACGATCCAGTTAATCATTACAAAAAAGCGATTCAGTTCCTGTTGCTTGTTGAAGAGCTCACTGATATCACGCTGATAGACAAGCAGCAAATGCTGGTAAGGAGCAGGAAGCTGAGTGGAGAGCTGAATAGAGCGTTCGTCTGTGGATACAGGCTGATCGCCTTTTCCAAAATTAGATTTCCCAAATTGTCCTTTTTGGGGAGGGTAAATCATTCGGTCGTTCTCCCATAGCTGCAAATAGATCCCCTGCTTACGGTAATAATCGCCATAGGACTCAGCGACGCTGGCCAGTAGAATAGGGGTCAATGCCGTTCCCCGCGCTTGGATAGAATTAAGGTTCTCATAAATATTGTTGGCGATTAACAATTGCTCACTGGATGCTCTCTGCATTTCACTGTCCATGTTTAGCTGCCAGCTTTTTTTCATCACCATAATGACGCTTACATCCAGAGCAGCAATAAAGAGAGCGAGTACCGACAGCAGAATCTTATGCCAGAATCTCATGATTAGCTCTGAACTTCCAGGCGGTAGCCTAGCTTGAAAATGGTTTTGATCCGTTCTTCCCAGCCCAGCTTTTTACGTAGCTGACGGATGTGGACATCCACGGTGCGGGTGTCGCCTTCAAAATCATAGCCCCACGCCAATTCCAGCAGCTTTTCCCTCGACAATGCAATATTCCGGTTACGAATTAATACTTCAAGCAACTCGAATTCTCTAACGGTCAAATCAACCGGTGTCTGATCTACTAAAACTTGCCGTTCCAGGTAACGCACTTCAACATTATCGCAAATGAAGCTGGAAGTGCCTTTTTCACCCCTGCGCAGGACTACATTGATTCTTGCCAGCAATTCAAGAATTTCAAATGGTTTAATGATATAATCATCCGCGCCCAGCTCGAAGCCTTTAATGCGGTCAGCCAAAGAATTCTTGGCGGTGATCAAAATCACTGGAACCTGCATATGTGCAATCCGCTGCATCACCTCAAAACCATCCAGTTCCGGAAGCATAACATCCAGCAGAATCAAATCAGTCTTTTCACGCTCCAGAATTTCGAAAACCTCCGGTCCACGGTAAGCCTTGCTATATGTATGTCCAACCAGCTTGAGATTCATTGTAATTAAATCATTGATCGCTCGTTCATCTTCTACTACCAATATATTTGCCATTTCGTATTTCTCCTCCTAGTACCTTGCTCACTAAGTGCCACTTCAGTTATACACTATATACAACTAGAGGAAGGATTGTCCAGAAGGGTGGTAGTTTCATCAAGCGATAATACCTACTAGAATAGAAAAGCATGTTAAAGAGAGGGTGGCACAAGTGGACAAATAGTATAATCAATGAGGTATGGCCCGAGTGGAATGGAAGGCAGGAGAAACTTTGACTCAGTTAGGGGAGGGCAACGGCAAATATAGCTGTTTATTCGAATATATCGTAGGAGATTCACCTTCAGAGGGGAATTTTGGCTTTTATGAATCGTTTGGGGAAGCGGCAGGAATATTGTCTAGTGCTATCAGATGAAACTCCCGGACTGCTACGGCTTACCTTCTATATTATGAGTTGGGGCAGTCCTATCCGCTATGCACCAAAGAAAAGATCGGGGAATTATACTTGAAACCATATGAACATACATAGATCTCACGCAGGAATTAAATATTCTTAGCGACACCGTTGAGAATATGGAGGGTTCGCTGCGGGTACTGAAGAAACCTATTCTTTTATTAGCGCGGGCTCCCTTTTACTAGTACATAGGTATGATTACAACTTTAAGGTGTAACTCCTGCACAAAGCCCCGTCCCAAGCGGTCTTATAGTCCTTATTCTTCCCCAGTAGCCACCGATTCTCCTCATCACTCCAACTTCTTATCCCTCCACGAACCCCTATGTTCAGTGGGTTCCAACTCTATAAGGTAGGGGTTCGGAGCAGCACGGCGGGAATGCCTTGGAAGATATCCCAGCACCCACGTTGAACCGCTACCCTTGGCTACGCTTAGGAGCACTTAGGGAGCAAGAAGCCCGTAACCGACGGGGCTTGTGTAACAGTGGGGTCAGCGCCAAGGCAAGGTAACCCAAGGTAATCGAGTGAGGTAAAAGGAACGCCAAGAAAGGTATGGGAAGTAAGGTAGCACCTAGAAGGTGTGGATGGGACAAGAACAGGCCGCAACGTTGTTGTTTGCAGCCTGTTGAATGTTGATTGCAAGTCTTCACATTGATTTATCGTCTCTCACTAGCAATGTCACTTCTGCTCTTTGGAGTGACTTCTTCATTGGTCAATTAATTTTTTCCTTTATATGAATGCATTTTTTCAAGTGTATAAAGATATGTTCTGTTGCAGGCATCAGTACTAGCCAAGCTATATTTCTTTTACTCCAGTAATCGGCTAGACTACTTGCCTTTTGAGTAACAGCATTTTCATCGAACAATCGTTTGATTCTGCTTTGTTCAACCTTGTCTACAAACTGTCCTGGCTTCAACATCGATATGATTTGTCTTGTTTTTTTACCAACGAAAGTTTTGTAAGCCAATAATGATTCGAAATTTATACTTGAACTTAACTCGTCAATTTCTTCTTCACTCATCTCATTACCAGAGTGAGTAAATCTAGTATTCATTTTTTTGAACCAATTTCCAGAATAAAGAGCTTGTTGATCATCAGCAACTAGAATACTCATGGTCATATCCTCAAGTCGGGCACTATGCCAAAGATGCCATGCAATCGAGTTTTTCGTATCCGAAAGGTTCACTGGGTACTTTCTGAAGGTTTGTTCGTCCAAATTTTTTATTACGGCATCATGTAATGTTAGTTCGGATAAATTCCCTACGGATGAAGAATGTAACCAAGCATGCAGAGAAAGAAATGATTGAACGGCTTGGGCATGTTCTTGGGGGTTTAACATCATTTCATTTAAAGCCTTAAGATTCTCACTCCAAACCCTTTGTTCTTCCAAGTCCATGGAATCAACACCTCCTCTTGTGACGTTTGTTGAAGATTGCTGCCCTTAGCGCAGCGTGGATTGACTGAATAAATTTATGTATGGCTTGTCCGCTTGGATTTCCAGATTTTATATATATTATATATGAACTAGTACGTTGCCGCCATAACTTTGGTGACAGGAGGCAGCGGAGAAGTTGGACGAGTTGTTGACCAGTGCAGCAGCGGCCTTGCAGACCGTTCAACCCTAGTCCTTTGTCACTGAGTTGGACACCTTAAACCGAACACCAACAAAATCAGTGGCAGTACTTGGTTATGCTTTTACCTGGTTAACTACCACTTGTTGTCACGGGGTGGCAGCGGACGGAAGCCGTAGCAAAGGAGTAGCAGAGCAAGCTTTGTCACGTTGTCACCCAAAGGAACCAATGCAAACCCAAGAATAACAAGGTAACACAACAACAGATAGCCTGGAACAGGGGTCAAAAGGTGACAGCGTGACAAAAGTTAAGCGCAGAGCTGTGGAGAAGGAGCAAGCGGAACTGCCACCACAAGTGACAAAAGGTGATAGTAGGTGGCAGGAGTGACGGAGGTGTGACAGAGGTGTGACAACAATAAGAGAGAAAAACAAATATATATTAATTTTTATTCTCCTAACTAAGCGCTCCGCTTTTTTCCTTACAGGGGGTGTGGCTGAGTAACTCTTTTGATCTTTAGGGTTTAGGTAACGAAAGCAACACGGTCGAGTCGCTGGCTTACTCTTTCTCCTGCTGTATTTGGTGCTGTCGGTTGGACTCTGGGAGGACTCTTGCTCCGGACGGCTCCCGCTCATGACGGTTTTGGCTGTGGGACGGCTATCGTTCTGCTGCATCCAAATCCACTCGTCCGAACCAACGGGTTCCTATTGTGGACGACACAAAATCGGGGGATATAGGGAACGCCAACGAAACGCAAGCGAATTGATCCCAGAGCTACTCTTGCTCCTGCTCTGCACCAAAGGACTCGCAGCACCTGTTTGTGGATGGACGGCGACATGGTGGACGAGCATTCAACGAACACCCGTCCCGACTATTGTACTGTAGCTGGTTCTAGGGTTCTTGGAACTGCTTTCTTCCTATTTTTGTTTGCAAGCTGTTTGCTAGAAGGCACAGAAAAGGCTGCAACAGGTCAATTGCCCATAACCTGTCACAGCCCCCAAACCCGCGTCCCACGCGGCCTCTCAGCTCTTACTCTTCTCCTGTTGCGATAGGATTCCCCCCATAACTAATCCAATCACTCCAACTACCCGCATACAACTTTACATTCCTATACCCAGCTTTTCCAAGCGCGAGCACATTCGGGCAGGCACTTACACCTGAACCGCAGTATACGATAATCTCTTGCTCAGGATCAATCCCCTCATAATGCTCTTTCAGCACCTCAGTTGATTTCCAGCGTCCTTGCTCATCCAGCACTTCTTTCCAGAACTTATTGATCGCCCCAGGAATATGTCCTGCCTTTGGATCAATTGGTTCTTCAAGCCCTTCGTAGCGGCGGGATTCCCGTGAATCAATCAATAGTGCGCCACCGCTCTTAACCACATTTTGCACATCTTCCATGCTAGCAAGCAAGTCTTGCTGGACATCTGCTTCATACTGACTCGAAATCCGCACGGCTTGGTGATCACTGACGGGGAAGGATGCTTTTTTCCAAGCAGAGTAGCCTTCATCCATTACAAACACACGTTCATGCCCTAAATAACGAAGCATCCACCAAAGACGGGAAGCGTAGGCACCACCTTGATCATCATATGCTACAACAATACTTTCTCTGTTAATGCCAACCTTGCTAAGAACGGTGGTTAGCTTCGAGATCTCAGGCAGTGGGTGGCGTCCACCGTGTGCGCTTACTGGAGCGGAGAGTTGTTCTTCTAGATGCAAATAGATTGCGCCAGGAATATGATCTTCCGTATAGGCTTTACGCCCAGCTTCCGGATCTGTGAGTAAAAAACGGCAATCGACTATAACCAGTTCAGGTTCGTATAACCGAGCAAGCAGCCATCGGGTAGAAACGATTGGTTCCATAAAGATACCTTCTTTCTATTAATATGTATGGAGTCATTATAGCGGAAAATAAATGAGGACGCACCTTAAGCTTATAGCTTAAACTGCATCCTCAAGTGATTAGATCAACCGATATCACGAAGGCAAGCTACCAGTGCGTTGTATGGCGCGAACTTGCGCCGGGGTGATAGTCGTGATTGGGTTCTAGTGCTAGATTCTGAACAAAATCAAATCGTTTTTCATCTGTAGAAACCTGATTTTGATGTGCTTATCAGTCTCAGTTCTACCAGTATTATTAGATTTTTCAGAACTATAAAACGAAGAATAACTCAGTGCTAAAAGAAGTTGCCGAAAGTAGTCCAATACTCCGGGTGTAAAGATAATAGTATACCAATGAGTGAAGAGGAGAACCAGATCTAACGACACACTTGGCTCGAAAAGTGTAAGTATGAAATATCAAAGAAAGCGTTGACATTTTTATTGGAGCATTCTTATAATTAGATTTGAAATCGATTACAATCGTTGCTTATTCGCTTCAACTGTTATACGGGTTAGAGAGTTGGGAAGTGATGGAGAGAAATGGAAGGAGGTTTTTTTTATTTGAAAATGAAATCGATTTCAAGAAAAATATAAGTCCAATGGAGTCATATTGCATTGGATGCCTTATTCGCTCAAACTGTTTTATATATTTTAAAAGAGGAAGGAATGAAACATAATTCTATTTTTTTTATCTCGAAAATGAAATCGATTTCAAATATTGAGAGTCGAAAGGAGTCATCTATGCAGTCCATAAGTACATCGGTAAATCGAAAGCGGGGGCATAACAAATATTTCGCGGCGGCCATGGCACTGGTTTTGCTGTTCCCAGTCGTGTTCGGGGGAATGGCACGAGATATCGCTTACGCGCAGGAGACGCCACCGCAGACGCAGACAGACAGCAAGTGGTATCAGAACTTTGAGCATGCCGGAGAGGGGGGGACCTATGGAATTTCTGCGGTCGGCACCTCATCAACGGCGTCGGTTACAGACCGGACACCGGGAGGCGGAAGTCGGGGAAGTGTGCGCCTGATCCAGACGAACGACAATAATCCCGGCGGCGGAGCCTGGAACACCGATATTTACGGATTCACGGTATCGCCGCAGAAGGATACAGTTACCGAAGAGACCTATTATGATGCTTCTGCCTATAGCTATTTAAATTTTTACATTCTGGACGCCGATGTTCATAACCCGAATGTTGTCATCCGGGATGCAGACGGGAAAGAATGGAATGCCAATACGGACCAGGCGCTGTCCGTGAAGGATGAGTGGACGAGGCTTTCGATTCCGCTCGATAAGACAAAACTCGATTTTTCGCGGATTGTCTCCATTTCGCTGGGCGAGTATTGGGGCTGGGGCAACATCTATTATTTTGACGAGATGTACTTTGCCAAATCTGCTGCCGCTTTGCCGCCCGCTTATCCGGATGACGGCTTAGAGCCGTCGGCGCCTGTCATGTACCAGAGCTTCGAACAACCCGGCAGTGATGGCAGGTATGGCTTGGCAGGTCAGGGAACCGCGACGGTCGCCCAGCGTGTCAGTGCGGCTGGTGCTTATTCCTCAAGCTCCGGCAGTCTTAAAATGGTGCAGAATACCTATACGGACGGGGAAGGGAAGGAACGGAACGAAGCCTGGAACACCGGCGTTTATGGAGCCGGAATTAAACCTGAAGGCAGCTTGACCGTATCCGGTGCGACGTATATGGATGCTTCCCCCTTCAGTTATCTGTTGTTCTACGTCAAGGATACAACAGCGGCAGCCGGATCCAGTATTCATGTTGTATTCAAGGATGCCGAAGGCGGGGTCTGGGATACGGAAACAAACGCAGCGGTCAAGACGGAGTCGAAGCAATGGGTGAAAATGACCGTAAAGTTGGACAAATCGAAAATTGATTTGTCCAGATTGCAGCAGATTGAGCTCGGAACGTACTGGGGTTACGGTAATGTGTACTACTACGATGATCTTTATCTGGCCCAGAACGAAACGGATGCTTCGCCTGCCTTTGAGCCAGAGCGCACGGCCTTGTTCAATGATTTCGAGAGCGGAACCGGCTACTCCGCTGGCAGCGCTGCCACCGCCGTATCCTCAGGTGATATAGCCAACGCAGCGGGCATGGCCGGTGTCATGGTCACGACGGGCAAAAATGACTGGCCTTATACGGCCGGGAGTTATTTGAGCGTACAGCCCAAAAAAGGTGGTACGTTCGATGCGTCGGCTTATTCATATCTTGCTTTCTATCTGAAGGACACCCAGGGTAGCAATGGAGTGGAATTCCGCATCAAGGATGCCAACGGGGGCGTCTGGGACACGTGGGGAACCTCCAAATCGACCAAGAATAAATGGGTCAAAATGCAGCTTTCGCTGCAAGGTGCCTCGAAGATTGACCTGACAAAAATTGTATCGGTCGACGTCGGATTTTACAATGCTGGAGTGTATTATCTCGATGATATGTATTTTGCCATGGCCGAAGACGATGTACTGGCCGGTTTCATCAGCGGAACCCAGAATATCGGAGCGGTCTGGTATCAGAATTTCGAGACAAGAGGGCAGGACGGACGGTACGGGATTACGGCCGGTACCGGGGTGAGCACTGCGCTCAGCATGGAGAAGTCGGCGAGTGCATACAACTCTGCGAGCATTCGGGCTGTGCTGTCCCAGGATTCGTCCAACCCTGCCATGAATGGCATAGCCGTCAGGCCGCAGGCACTCGAAGAGTCTCCGGACAAGAACCTGCCATACGATTATCAGCCGGAGTTCGACGCCACTAATTTCAGCCATCTGATCTTTTATGTGTGGGATGAGCAGGGCGGTCAGACGCTGTCCGTACAGTTGAAGGATGCTGGCGGCAAAACGGTAGACTGGCAGACCGGAGAGACGACAGCAGACGGCTGGAATCGGATCGTTATACCTTTGGACAAGGGCGCGAATTTCCAATTTGCACGCCTTAGTGCAGTGACGGTGACACCGGTGAAAGCGGGGACCTATTATTTGGATGAATTTTATTTCGGTAAAAACGAAAGCGCAGGCTTCCCGAATGCCGGCTTTACGCAATTGGTACTGAAGGATGTGAACGGCGAAGCGATGCCCTATTCTAGCAATCTGCCGCTGGGTTCTTTCGAGAAGCAGCAGGACAGAACGTATCTCTCTTTAAACGGGGACTGGAAAAAAGAAAGAACCACCCTAGATTCCAAGCTGTCAGCAGCACCCCGGGACAGTGCCAGAACTGCCGGTCTTGAGGAAGAGGCGGGCGGCAGACAGGAGATTGGTTACAACGACTCTAGCTGGACCGGTAAGACGCTGCCTCTCCCGGAGGATGAGAGCACAGCTTACGAATCGCTGAGCGGGCCGGAGAACAAGAGTGACAAGTCGGGTTATCAGGGCGGGGTATGGTACCGCAAGCATTTTGATGTGAATAGCTCTCTTGCGGGGCAGCCTGCACAGCTTACTTTCCTCGGCGTCAACTATTTTGCAGATGTGTGGATCAATGGACAATATGCGGGCGGGCATCAGGGTGGCTACACGCCATTCGCATTGGACGTTTCCGGTCTATTGAACTACGGCGGCGACAATGTAATCGCTGTGCGGGTCGACAATCCGAAATGGGACACGTTCAATAACGGGGAAATACTGCCGTACGCGACGTCCGACTGGTTCAACTACACAGGAATTCTACGGGACGCCTATGTTGAATTTATGCCGGAAACCTATGTGGTGCGCAGTGATGTGCGTACGCTGGATACGGATGGACAACTGTCGGTCCGCACCTTTCTGAATCATACAGGAAAAACGTTGAAGCAGGTTCAGCTGTCCTATACAGTCTATGAAGCGGAGATCGGAGAGGGTAACCAGCTCAGCGAATATGCGCAGGACCTGACGGGTACGGAAGCTGTTGCGGCACAAGGAAGCATATTTACGGTTCCGGTCAACGGGCAGGCGGTACAAACAATCGAGGTGAAAGTACCTGAGCCGAAGCTGTGGAGTCCGTCTGAACCGAATCTGTATATTTTAAAGGTAGAGCAGAAGACCGGTGGAGCAGTAACGGACACCTTCTATACCCAGTTCGGTATCCGTACATTGGAAGCGGAAGGTGTACAGCTTAAGCTGAACGGAGAGTTGGCACCATTCCTCACCGGGGTCGGTTATACGGAGGACAGTAGTGACAAAGGACCTTCGCTGGATAATGTAACCCGGTACAGCGACCTGCAGAAGATCAGGGAGGAGCTGAAAGCCAATTTCGTCCGAACTGGGCATTTTCCGCACAGCCTGCCAACCTATCAGTATGCCGACCGGATCGGCCTGGCCATCTGGCAGGAAATTCCGGCCTATTGGTTCAGTGGCGAAGCCTTCGACCTGCAGCGTCAGCGGGGCCAGGCTAAGCAAATGATGGAGGAAATGATCTTCAGTAATTACAACCGTCCTTCCGTCTGGTTTGACGGAGTCAGCAATGAGTCAGGCGGGCAGCTGGAGCGTGTCAACTTTATCCAAGAGCTGCGCGACGCTGCACATGCTATCGACGGAACAAGACTGGTTGGCCAGTCGGCCGTGGCGAATCCGTACAAAGGCGTGAGCGACCATTCGCATTCCCCGGCGGATATCATCGGAATGACTATGTATTTCGGCGCCTTTTATGGTGCGAATACTGACTTGGAGACACAGGAGGAAATTGAGGCCATACATGCGTTGCATCCGGGTAAGCCGATTATCGCCACAGAGTACGGCTACTGGTCGGGTGACGAAACCGCCTCGGACACAAGGCAGACGACGCTGTTCACCGGCACCTTCAATGCCTTTGCCCGCACAGCTACCCGGGCGGAGGACGGAACACCGAACCCAGACGGACTACTGAGCGGCGCGGCCTGGTGGACTGCATATAACTGGTATACCAATATTACGGGCCTGCAGACGATGGGCCTGTATCATATGGACCGGACAACACCGAAGCAGGTGAAGGATATTCTGGCGGAACGGTATAACAGGTATAACCGGATTTCGGCTGGAACGCAGCCGAAGCCGGCCGGGATTTCGACTTGGTTCCAGAGCTTTGAGTCGGGCCGGGGTTATTTATCTTCATCCGCTCAGCTGCAGCTGGAATCAGCAGCAGACAGCGCGGCAGGCAACGGCACGAAGAGTCTAAAGATCACAGCCGGTTCCGGAGCGGACGGGACTTATGCCGCATTTGTTCCGCAGGGCGGCGCGATCAACAGCGATCTGACAGGCTACAATTACCTGAACTTCTACGCCAAGGACAGCGTGGGGGACAGACCTCTTTCCATTACGCTCGTGGATGCCGAGGGGCGTTCCTGGACAACGGAGACGGAAGGGAAGACGGTGAAAGATGCATGGACGCGGCTGAGTGTTCCGCTTCTGAAGGCGCAGGGCGTTCCACTGTCCGGCCGGAAGTTGAATACGCTGGCGATTACCCAGATCAGGATCGGCATGAACGCTTCTGAGCAGCTATGGGTCGACAACTTTTTCGCAGCAACCTACAAGACCGGTGCGGAGCCCGCTTCGTATCCTGTAGGTTCCAGTGGCTGGTTCCAGTCTTTTGAGGAGACAGATGTGCAGGTCGGCCAGGGAGTGAATGCCACCGCGATGGTGGACCGGACATTCGGGGTCAATCCTGGAGGAACGGGAAGTGTGAAGCTGGAAGTCACTGGAGACGGCGGCTCACCGGGAGCGGATAAGCAATCTGTCATCATTAAGCCCCAGGGCGGCGCAGCTTCTATAGATGCTTCCGGCTTCAATTATCTGGCCTTCTATGTTAAAGATATGCAGGGATCGAACACCATCCACGTTACCTTTGTGGATACAGACGGCACGGTCTCCGTGAATAACTGGACCGATGTCGGTTCAGTCAAGGGGCAGTGGACGAAAGTGTATCTTCCGCTGATGAAGACCTCTGCGGATATCAGCCGTCTGAAGGAAATCCGATTGTCGGAGTGGAATCCCGGCACTTATTATTTTGACGATCTGTACTTTGCTGAATATCCGTCGGATGAAATTCCCGCCACGTATACGGAAAAAATTCCGGAGAAGAACCGTCCGGAAGGTCAACTCAAGGTGGCAGCGGTCGGCGATAGCATCACAGCGGGAGCTGGGCTGAAATATGCTGGCGTAACGAGTTATCCGGCACAGCTCCAGTCGCTGCTCGGGAGCAACTTTGCCGTCAAGAACTTCGGTGTCAGCGGCCGCACGCTACTAAAGGACGGCGACGATCCATACTGGAACGAAGCAGCATTTGCGGCCAGCCAGACTTATGCTCCAGACGTCGTGGTTATCCAGCTTGGTACCAATGACACGAAATCCTGGAACTGGAAGGAGGGACAGAACCAGTTTCTGAGCAATTATATAGAGCTGATTCAATTGTATCAGGCACTGCCAAGTCATCCGAAGGTCTTTGTTAATCTGCCACCGGCAGTATTCAACGACGATCCGAACGAGGCTTATGGCATTGTCAACTCTGTCCTACAAAACGGGGTCATTCCTCTGATCCGGCAGGCGGCTGAAGCGACAGGCGCAACCCTGATCGACGTGAACGCGGCCACAGCCGGAAGCAGCAGCGACTTCCCGGATAAGATTCATCCGAATCCGAAGGGAGCCTGGACTTTAGCCGATACAGTGGCCAAAGCCATCCGGGGTACACTTTACAGCATCGGGGATACGGAGGTCACCACCTGGAAAGACGGCAAGGCCGGCGCATATTCGATTATGTACGATGATGGTATCTACAAATCCGTTTTACGGTTTGCCGGATTGCATGAAAAATACAACCTGAAAGGAACGCTGGCGCTGATCAGCGGCTGGATCGACAATGCCTATAATGACACTGGTGCTTCCACGGGCACATGGGAGCAGTGGAAAGCGCTGCTGGATAAAGGGATTTTCGATGTAGCAAGCCATACGGTTTCTCACCGCAATCTGACCACGCTCAGCGCGTCAGAGGTGTCCTCCGAGTTCAAGGATTCTGTCGCCCGGATCAAGGAGAAGACCGGTTATAAGCCGGAATCGCTGGCGCTCCCGTACAATACGGGCAATGCGGCGGTTGCGGCGGAAGCAGCCAAGTATTTCGTTGCTGCGCGCCAGGGAGGCAACAATGCCGGCAACGCCAGCAGCACAGAGCAGTATTACAATCTGAGCAGTACAATGGTTGAAAGCACGACAACGGCTGTCCAACTGGATGATTGGACCGACTTTGGTATCGCCAAGGGCAACTGGATGATTCTGACCGGTCATGGCAATGATGGTGAAGGCTGGTCCTCACCTCCGCTCAGCCTGTATGACAATCATTACGGATATGTAGCCCAGCGGAAAGATGCTCTTTGGAACGGTACCTTTGCCGAGGTGAGCAAATATTTGCGTGAAAGACAGAACGCCACAGCTAAGGCTACGAAAGCCGCTTCCGGTGCAATTGAGGTTAAGCTGGAGGGTACACTGGACCCGGCAGTTTACAATGAGCCGCTAACCCTGAGAACGAAGGTTCCGGCCGAGTGGAACGAGGTTACTGTCACACGGGGAGCCACTTCTTATAACCTGAAGCCGGTCCGGGAAGGTGAAGGTGCATTCGTCTATTACGAAGCCATGCCTGGAACGCAAATGCTGGTTATCAGTAAGAAGGGAACGGACACTCCCACTCCTGATGCCGGAACCCCAACACCGGCCCCTTCCGTCTCCGTAGCCGCAACAGACAGTACGAAGTCTGTTCTTGCTCCCGGCACAGCGGAGCTTACGAAGGCGCTCGCCGCCGCTCCGGCAGATGCCAATGGAGTGCGGACGCTTACGTTTAAGGCCGGATCAGCTGTGGGTAAAACAACATTCGAATTGCAGCTACCTGCCTCATATCTGGCCTCGATGAAACAGGTACGGATCCAATTCATTACCCCTGCAGGAAGTCTGCTACTTCCGGGGGATATGTTTGCGGGCACGGCTAAAGACGCGAAGCAGATTGCTGTGTCCGTTAAGCTCGCGGATCTGTCCGGTGCGGATGGGGACGTCAAGCAGGCTGCGGGCAGCCGTCCGGTTGTCGAGCTGGGCGCAGCCGTGGACGGCAACCCTGTCAGCTGGCAGAACAATCTAGCGACCGTTACGTTCCGCACGCCTTACCAGCTTTCCTCCGCCGAAGCGCTCAACCCTTCTCAGCTGACGTTCTGGCAGATCGGGGAAGACGGCAAGGGACAGCCGGTAGTCAGCGGACGATATGACAGCACAGGCAGTGAGATGCTATTCACCACACATCACTTCAGCCGTTATGCAGTTGTCTCAGTCGCCAAGAGTTTCGGCGATCTGGGCCGCTACGGCTGGGCGCAGGCAGCGGTGGAAGCTCTTGCCTCTAAGGGCGCTATCCAGGGAGTCTCACAGCATTCGTATTCGCCTGCTCAAACTATTACCCGCGCAGATGCGGTAGTCATGATTATGCGGCTGTTTGATCTGCAGGCGCAAGCCTCCCATTCCTTTACGGATATAGCGCAGGCTGATTATTACTATGAAGATGTGAATGCTGCCCGGACGCTGGGGATTGTTCGCGGTACGGGCAGTGATGAGTTCCGGCCGAAGCAGCCGGTAACCCGTCAGGAAATGATGATGATGCTGGACAACGCCATGCTTGCGGCAGGCAAGGAACACTCCGTGGGCAGCGGGGAGGCATTGCCGGAATTCAGGGATGCTTCTCAGGTATCCGCTTATGCCAGGGAAAGTGTAGCCCGTGCGGTTTCGGCTGGTTTGTTCCAGGGCTATAACGGTTACTTGCAGCCCGTTTCGCCGATCACGAGGGCGGAAGCTGCTGTTACGCTTTACCGGTTGTACGGAATAATGTACTAGTTGAATTGGCGGGTCGTTTCGGTGAACGTTTTTGCCGGATCCGGCCCGATTATCACTCGAAAGGAAGAGCAGAGATCAGGCATAGCTTATGCGGTGCCTGATTTGCTTTGCCTGAAACCGAAAAGAAATGGAGGCTAGCAATGTTTGTTGAGAAAACAAGTGGATCTGAGGCAGAGGACGAAAGGCTATTGAAATCGATTTCATTGATAGTTATAATGGATTTATTAACCCTCGAAAGTATGTGATCTGATGAAGAATAGCAAAATTATCGATGTTGCCCGGATTGCCAATGTCTCGCCCGCGACGGTATCACGCGTATTGAACGACAGTCCGCTGGTAACTAAGGAAACGCAAAGTAAGGTATTGAAGGCCATTCAGGAATTGAACTATACACCGAACGCCATGGGCAAGCAACTCCGATCCAGGAAGACCATGACTCTGGGCGTCGTCGTACTCGATATCGGGATATCCTATCATGCCGAGATTATCAAGGGAATTGAACAAAGGGCGAACGCAATGAATTACAAAATTCTCATCTGCAACTCGCAAAATGAGAAGGAGAAGGAACTGGAGTATTTGTCGCTGCTTCAGAACCGGACAGTAGATGGCATTATCCTGGTTGCACCGATGCTGAGCGACGAAGAGATCGCGGCCTTCGCTGGTGAAGGGTACACGATTGGGGTTATCGGACGCCGGCTTGGACATCCTAATATTCCCTGCTCCACTACGGATAACTGGAAAATCGGCCGTGATGTTGTCACTCATCTGGCGGCGAACGGGCACCGGAAGATTGCTTTTTTGAACGGCTACGAGGAGGCGCTCGACAGCATCGAGCGGCTGCAAGGGTTCAAGGAGGGGCTGGCTGCGGCGGGACTTCCTTTTCTGTCAACTCTGGTTGAGAAAGGAGAATTCTCCGAAGATGGAGGATATGCAGCTTTCTGTCGGTTATGGGAAGAAAGCGGCGATTTTACAGCGGTTTTTGCCGCCAATGACGAGATGGCATTAGGTGTGTACAAAGCCTGCTCTGAGTATGGCATTGCGATTCCGGACCGCATGGCGGTGGTGGGTGTCGACAATATCCGGATTACAAACTATGTATCGCCTAAGATCAGCTCAGTCGAACAGCCGCTGTACGAGTTGGGAGCGCTGCTGGCGGACAAGGTTATCGATCAGATCAACGGCAATCTCCAGCAGGGTCAAAGAAATTTTATGATCGATTCCAGGCTGATTGTCAAAGGTTCTTCGCAAAAAGGGGCTGATTTGAAATGAATGCCCACCTACGGGGCTGGAATGACACTATCCTTTGGTGGGGGAATCATGCATGAAAATGCCGCATAGAAAGGTAGAACGCTACTTCGGGAAGTTTTTTTCCGTAATGGTAGTCACGATTTTTCTGACAATTTCCATCCTGTCCATCATTCTTTATATGAATTTTGAGAAAATTGCGCTCCGCCAATCCTATGATCAGACGATGGATAGTCTGGCGCAGACGACTCAGGAAGCCTCCGTGATGGCTGTGACCGCCGCCACGTTCGCCAAGCAGATTTACAGCGATCAGAATGTCGCCAATCTGCTTAATTTTCCCGATGTCAGTGCGCTGGACATCGCCGTTTCCATCCGGCAGTTGACCAATTACCGTGAAACCTCGCCATTTATCGAGTCTATCTATGTTTACAATGCCGAGGCACGCACCTTCTATGTCACTTCTGATATGAACGTACCTTCAGTGTTCAGCGAGGCGGAATTTTACGATCAGGAGCTGCGCAACATGCTCCAGAATGTAAACGTTTACAACACGCTAATGCCGATTCCTCGCAAGTTGAGGATCGATGGGCTCGTCGGAAACATCGCTGAGCGGGAACGCGATACGTATACTTTTTTGCTATATGACACGCTCAGCAAGAAGTCGCGGAAGAATGCGGTCGTCGTCAACATCAAGGAGACGCACCTACATAAGCATATCGACGGTTCTTTAACGAATGATCCGACGAATACCTTTCTGATCGACGAAAACGGCACACTTGTCACGAACAGCTGGAAGACGCCGATGCTGAGCAGCCTTAAGGGCACGACGTATATAGACCGGATATTGCGAGATCCGGAGGGTTCCGGGTATTTTGCCGCTGAGGTCGATCATGTCAAATCTCTGATCACCTACAGCAGGTCTGACTATCTAGGCTGGAGGTATATACGCATTGTGCCTTATTCAGTAATCAGCCAGAATATCGACAGTATGCGGACCAAGACAATGATCGTTGCCGGAGGCATCCTGCTCGCCGGACTTGTGCTGTCTTCTCTGCTGTCCCGTCGGATTTTCAGCGGGCTCAACCACAAGCTCTCCCGGCTAGGTAAGCTGGAGACAGAGCAGCGGGAGAGTGTCCAGGCCATGCGCATGGATTATCTCCGCAGCCTGTTGAAGGGATATACACAGATGAACGCCCGGCATGCATCCGACCGGTTTGAACGGTACAGCATTCCGCTGGATCCTTTACAACCTGTCCGTGTCCTGCTGATCATGGTAGACGATCACCTGCTATTCGTGAACCGATACAAAGCGGAGGACCGCAAGCTGCTGATCTACGGAGTGCTCAACATTGTCCAAGAGCTGTTCGCTGCCGCTGGCATTCCCGCCACCGCAGCGGATATCGGGGATGAACAGGCGGCGGTGCTGCTTCAGATGTCCGGCGATGCCGAAGGTGACCGGGAGCGGTGCAAGGAGTCTGCTTCCTGGATTCAGACGGCGGTCAGCGAATATTTAAAGCTGTCAGTCACTGTTTCCTCGAGCCTGAGCGGCCCGAGTATTGAAGCGGTGCACGCCTTGTATCAGCAGGCGGTGGAAGCCTCATACAGCTGGGTGTTCAGCGGAGCCGGCAGCCATATCGAAGCCGAGGAAGTGGAACAGAACAAGACCAAACGTTATGAATATCCACTGCATAAAGAGAAGCAGATGATTGATGAGCTAATGCTGGGGCGGATAGCTGATGTAAGGCAGCTGTTCCGCGAGATCATTGTAGATACGGCTGCTTATACCTATATTTCCTACCAGTTTGCCGTTTCACATCTGACCTTTGCGCTGCAGAACGCGCTGAGGATTATCCGGTCACATTCACTGACGAACGAGGACTGGGAGTTCATTAATCTGCAGCTGTATATGCCGCACTCCCGGACTGAGACGATGGAGCAGTTCATTGAACGTTGTATGTCCCTATTTGATCAGTTGGAGAATCAGATGAATGAACGGAAGAAGAGCCGGCAGGATGAATTGCCGGGCCGGATCAAAAAAATTCTCGATGAACGTTATGCCGATCCGAATCTTTCTCTGGACATGCTGGCAGAGGAGCTTGGCATGTCCGCCACCTATATCGGGCGCGTGTTCAAACAGCATACGCTGCAGACGATACTAGGTTATATCCAGAAGGTGCGGATGAGCAGAGTGCGCGAGCTGCTGCTGCAAACGGATGCTCCCGTCGGAGAAATCGCAGAACGCGCCGGCTTCTCGAACAGCCCGTACTTTTTCAAAGCGTTCAAGAAGTACAACGGTGTAACGCCTGCGGAATACCGCAGAACGGGCCGGGGGCGAACAGATGATGACGGCGAAGAAGCAGGCATTGCAGCAGATTAGAAGAGAAGGCGACCTATGGCGGTAAAATCGCGCAGGATCGCCTTTTTTAACGTACAGAGGTAGCAAATAAGCAGTCAGTTCGGAAAAAATTAGTCTGCTTTTTAAGCAAAAAGTGAGTCATATCGCATATGGTAAGTTGCCCGGAAAGAGGCTGTCTCCTAGTATTGACCTTGAAGCCGGAAGTACCGGCGGAATATTCCAAACAGAAGGAGAAGGAGGCTGATTCGATGTCCGGAAAGGGCGGGATCATCCGGGAACTGCGTCAGAGCAAGACGCTCCTGCTGATGATTGCACCAACAATTGTGTTTTTCATTGTATTTAGTTACATCCCGATGATTGGCGTGTATTACGCCTTTACGAAGTTTGATTTTGACGGGGGGCTGTTTGGAAGCCAGTTTGTCGGGATGGAGAATTTCAATTTCCTGTTTAAGACAGGAGTACTGTGGAATCTGACCAAGAATACCGTACTGTATAATCTGGCGTTCATTTTACTGGGCAATATCATGCAGATTATTTGTGCCGTATTCCTTGCTCAACTGTCCGGCAAGCTGTTTAAGAAGACGGCCCAATCGCTTATGTTTCTTCCCTATTTTCTGTCCTGGGTGCTGGTAGGCGCGTTCGTCTACAACCTGTTCTCAGACCTCGGGGTAGTCAACAGCGTACTTAAGCAGATTGGACTTCATCCCTATGATTTCTACCTGCATACGGCGCCTTGGAAGTTCATTATTGTGTTCTTTAATATCTGGAAAGGGCTCGGCTACGGCACAGTCATTTATTTGGCAGCCATTATGGCGATCAGCGATGAATATTACGAGGCGGCGAAAATCGACGGGGCGACTATTTTTCAGCAAATCCGCAATATCACCCTGCCGTTGCTGAAACCTACCTTCATCCTGCTGATTCTGTTCAGCCTAGGCAGCATTATGAAGGGGCAATTCGATCTGTTCTATCAGATTATCGGCAGCAACGGTATGCTGTACGATGCCACAGACATTATCGACACGTATGTGTTCCGTTCCCTGACGGTCAATTTTGACATCGGGATGGGTACGGCAGCCGGCCTGTATCAATCCTTTTTCGGCTTCGCCTTGATCATGATCGTCAATTTCATCATCCGTAAGACGAACAAGGACTACTCCTTGTTCTAGAAAGGAGGTATACGCTTGAGTACTCAAGTCAATCAACTGGCCAAAGCGGATGCCTTCAAGGGCAGCCGGATCAAGCAGGATAAGGAAACCATAGTTTTTAATATCATCGGCTACACACTGTTGACATTCGTTTCCCTGATCTGTCTCATCCCCTTCTGGCTGATTGTCGCCGGTTCTTTTACCGATGAGCTGGAGATTATCTCAAAAGGCTTTCAATTTTTCCCGAACACGCTCTCGTTTGAGGCTTATAAGTCCGTATTCAGTACGCCGGAGCAAATTTACCGGGCTTACGGTGTAACGATCGGTGTGACCATCGCCGGCTCACTGCTGGGCATTTTCCTGACCTCGATGGCTGGATATGTCCTCTCCCGCAAGGATTTCGCAATGCGCAACGGCATTTCGTTCTTTATTTACTTCACGACTTTGTTCAGCGGCGGCCTAATTCCCTGGTATATTCTCATGACCAAAAATTTGGGGCTCAAAGACAGCTATTGGGCGCTGATTCTGCCTCCGCTGTTGAGTGCCTGGAACATTATCCTGATGCGCAGCTTCATGAAGTCGATCCCTGAATCCATTGTAGAGTCCGCCAAAATTGATGGCGCCGGTGATTTCAAGATCTACCAGAGACTGATTCTGCCGCTGTCGACGCCTGGACTCGCCACAATCGGGCTGTTTCTCGCACTCGGCTACTGGAACGACTGGTTCAATGCCAATATGTTCATTACATCGGATAGTAAATATCCGCTGCAATTCCTGCTCTATAAAATCCTGTCCAGCGCAGCGGTGCTGCAGACGAACAACGGGGCCTACCTGGCCGCTAATGTCGTGCCGCCGACGGAAACACTCAAAATGGCCGTTGCTGTGGTGGCGACAGGGCCAATTATCCTGCTGTATCCTTTCGTCCAACGCTACTTCGTGAAAGGGCTTACTGTTGGAGCGGTCAAAGGTTAGAACCGGCTTGCCGGCTAACATAGTGTTTTTTTTATAAGTAATAAAGGGCAAGGTCAGACAGGCTCGAAGCATTTAGCACATTAATTGAGGAGGAATCAAGTTGGGAAAAATCAAAAAAAGATGGACACTGCTCGTCTCGATCTCCATGCTGGCATCGTTGCTGGCAGGCTGCGGCGGATCGAATAACGGTGCGGCGGAAAAGAACAATCCGGCTACGTCCGGAGGCAATGCCAGTCCATCGGCAAGTGAGGCCACATCGTCGAAGGAACCGCTCAAAAAGGTAAAGCTGACCTGGTATCTGGTCGGCGATACGCATAAGGATATGGACAAGGTGTTGGCCGAATGGAACAAAATGCTGGAAAAAGACCTGAACACTACGGTCGATCTCAAGTTTACCACCTGGAACGACTGGCAGACTAAATATAATCTGCTGCTAACCTCCGGTGAGAAGATCGACATGATCTTCGCATCGAGCTGGGCAGATTTCTACAAGCTGTCCAAGCAGGGGGCGTTCCTGGATCTGACGAATCTGCTCCCTGAATATGCACCGGAAACCTGGGGCAATGTGCCGAAGGATGACTGGGGCTCCGTCACGGTCGGCGGCGGTATTTACGCGGTGCCGAATACGGTTCCGGAATACACTCCAGCCGGCTACGTCTACCGGGAGGACTGGCGCAAGGAATTGGGCCTGCCGGAGTTCACCGACCTGAATTCGATTGAGGCTTACATGGATGCCGTGAAGACGAAGAAGCATGTTACCCCGATCAATGGCTTGGTCTATGATAACGTGAAATTCCTATCCCAATACTGGAATGATTTCCAGATGATTGGCGGAAGTGAGGTGATCGCGGCCACTTCTTACGATACTCCGCGGGACATTCAAATCGTACCGTTTACCGACAAGTACGAAGCTTGGGTCAAGAAGATGAAGGAGTGGGCAGACAAGGGCTACTGGAACAAAAACTCGCTGTCCTCGAAGCAAGAAGCCGGCGATTTCATCAAGACCGGACAAGGAGCGATCTACTGGCGCAACCCGTCCAGCGCCGGAGGCTTTATTAATGAGGTGAAGTCCAAAAAACTGAATATGGAAATCAGCTACTTCCCATTCACCCGGTTCCACAATTATGTACTTCCGACGCTGCCAAGCTCGAACGCGATGGCTGTTCCGAAGAGCTCGGAGAATCCGGAGCGCACGCTGATGGTGCTCGATAAGCTTCGCAACGACCCTGTTTACTTTGATCTGATGACCTATGGGATCGAAGGCAAGCACTGGGCCAAGGGCAAGGACGCCAAAACGATTGTCATTCCGGCACCGGGTGTCGATCTCAATGTGACGCCGCGTTTCGATATCGCAAGCTGGGGCTGGCGCTATGAGCCCAACATGCTGAAAGAAGAAGGAGGCTGGGATGGCCTCGATAAGCTGAAGGAAGAATTCAAGCCGATCAGCAAACCGGATATTTTCGGACCGATTTATATGGATTATGATCCGGTTAAAACCGAGCTTGCAGCGGTCAACCAAGTGTTTGAGCAATACGGCAAGCCGCTGATGCTCGGGCTGATACCTGATGTGGACGCTGCACTCAAGACCTACCGCGACAAGCTGAAAAGTGCCGGTATCGAAAAACTCCTGACTTATGTGAAGGAACAATCGAATCAGTTTTTTGACGAAAAAGGAATTAAATAGAGCTTGAAATTATGAGGAACAGCGGCGGAGGCAATTTCGCCGCTGTTCCAGTTCCTATTCAGAAAAGAAAGGGGAATGTGGCAAAGCAGCAGATTACGGGATCTGCTCTGGACCGAGTCGAAGTCCGGCGAGGCGCGGTAAGAATCACCAGCAGCGGAGGTATGGACAGCGTGACCCCTATCGTCTTCCGCAAGCCGGATGGCGGGTACATGGCGGTAGTGGTCAACTGTACTGACCACCGTGATCTGGACTTCCGACTGCTCTACGAAGGCTGGCAGTTCACAGCGTCTCTGCCAGCTGGGATAGCCGGGACCTATTGCTGGGTGGCTGTACTGGACTAATCCCACGTTGTCGTCACATTTGCTGTTAACACTATAAGGGCATTTTGAGAAGTTCATATTATTCAGGGAGAGTGAACTGTTATGGCAATCAAAAAAATGCTGACTCTGGCAACTGTTCTGGCCATTAGCGTGCCCATGGGGGCGGTGTCCGCACCGCAACAGGCGCAGGCTGCAGGGGAAACCGTACAGGTATGGCTGTCCAACCCCAACACAAATACTTGGTTGGCAAGACAATCGGATGTCAAGTTCTCTGCGTCCAGCGCAGGTGCAGACTATACGATTACTGTCAATGAAGGAAGCACCTATCAGACGATGGACGGTTTTGGAGCTTCACTCACAGATTCATCCAGCTGGCTGCTGCAAAACAAACTGTCTACAGCCAAAAGAACCGAGGTCATGAATCAGCTGTTCAGCGCCAACGGCATCAACATCAGCGCCCTCCGCCAGCCAATCGGCGCGAGTGACTTCAACTGGGAGATGTGGACCTATGATGATACGAGCGGGAACAGTGATGATATGAACCTGAGCGCTTTCTCGCTCTGGCGGGAAGATGCCTATATCCGCCCTATGCTTAATCAGGCCTACAACGTTAATCCGGGCCGGATCAAGCTGTTCGCCGCCCCGTGGAGTCCGCCGGCCTGGATGAAGACGCAAAAAAGCCTCTACGGCGACACGGGCGGCACACTGCGTACCGATAGCTATGATGCCTATGCCAATTATCTGGTGAAATATCTGCAGCAGTATGCCGCACTTGGAACGCCGGTCTATGACCTTTCCCTGCAGAATGAACCGAAATTTGCCCCTCACTATCCCGGACTGCTAATGTCGGCCAGTGAACAAAGCAATTTGATCAATGTGCTGGGCCCGAAGCTGGCACAGAACGGGCTTAACACTCAAATTATGGCCTATGACCATAACTATGACGATATCAGCTACGCCTCGTCGGTGCTGGGATCTAGCGCATCTGACTATACACAGGGCAGTGCTTTTCATTATTATTCGGCCCTCAGCCATTCTAACCTGACCACGTTGCATAACCAGTATCCGGCCAAACGGATCTGGTTCACGGAAGGCGGCAGCGGAACGTGGATTGGCGGCGGCACGAATATGGGAATGTTCCAGGATCTGATGATGCATATGATCCGCTTCCCCAGAAACTGGGCAAAGTCCTATATCATGTGGAATGTTGCGCTGGATCAGAATGGCGGCCCCGCGCTCGTCGGAATTGATGCTGCCAACCGCGGCTTGCTGACCATCCGGTCTGACACTATGGACTCAGTGACCTACAACCCGCAATTTTACGGTCTGGGGCACAGCAGCAAATTTGTCGACCTGAATGCGTCCCGCATCGATTCGAACACGTTTCAGGACAGCATGGAGGACGTAGCCTATAAGAATCCGGACGGCACCATTGCTCTTGTGCTGTCCAACCGGCTCTCCAGCGCTAAGACCGTCAAGATTCAGTGGAATTCGCAGTCATTCACGTACATGGTTCCTGCCGGAGGCGCGATCACGTTCAAATGGTCGTCCACCTCGGCACCGGTGACCGGCGGCACCTATAAGATCTTGAGCAAAGCAAGTGAAATGTCCCTGGATGTGACTGGCGTTTCTACGGCGGATGGAGCGCTTGTCCAGCAATGGGAGTATACAGGCGGAAATAACCAGCGGTGGACGATCTGCGATGCAGGAAGTGGGTATGTCAACATCGTTAACGCAGCCAGCGGCAAAGCCCTGGATGTAATAAACGGCTCCACCACGGACGGTGCGGGCGTTCAGCAGTGGGCGCTTACCGGTACGGGAGGAAATAATCAGCAGTGGAAGCTTGAAGCTGCAGGTGGGGGCTATTATAAGATTGTGAATAAGAATAGCGGCAAAGTGCTGGATATTCCAGGCACTTCAACCATGAACGGTACCAAAATCCAGCAGTGGTCTTATACTGGAGCGGACAATCAGTTATTCTTCTTTGTAGCACCGTAAGGTTTGATTTGAATGTCAAAAAGCCCGACAAGCGCGGGCTTTTTGGTGTGTGTATGAAGACTGGATATACAGTTTAAGACTGCCATCCCCAGACTTGAGCTCATCAGGATTTCCGGCTGCTTTGCGAAGGATGGCTTGGTCTTTTTCTATCCCTATGTTTGTAGCATCAGTTAAATGAGAATAATTTCTCTGGCATCTTACTGTAGACTTTTTCATTCTGATCTTATAATAACTCTACCTCAATTGTGGTATTTATGTATATTACCTTTTAGGGGATTAATCTATTAAAAGGAGTAACCTGGGCTCTAGCTCCAGATTGCTCCTTTCTTGTTGAATGGAAATGTTAGATCAAGCGATATCCCGCAGGCAAAGTGCCGCTGCTGCGGATATTGCGAATCTGTTCGAGAGTTAATCTTTGATTAGTTGAAATAATGGATTCCACATCATTACCGGAAATGAAGTCGTCCAAATCACGGATGCTGTGGTTTCCACGAAGTACACGGAAGTTCCCTCTAAACACCCCTAAAGTTTTCTTCATTGTAAACGGTCAAGCGTGGGTTAGTCTGAGATACATGAACTTCTTTTTTCATTTGTCAGTCCTCCTTTGTTATTTAATCTATGTTCATTTCAATTTATGGTTTGGAAGATAGTCTAATAGAAAGCCCTTATTTTGCGTAATCCATAATTTCGGGCTTTACATCAACAATATATTAGTGTACTATTCAACTATAACACCGACACATTAAAACGAACTCATCAATAATCATAAGATGGCAGGGAGGATTACCATGAAGCAGGGAAGTAACGAACGCATGCAGGATTCAATCGTGCTGCAAATGAATGGGGTAAGTAAGATCATTAAAGGGAAATCCATTGTGGATAAGCTGACATTTGATATCCGTAAGGGAGAAATTGTTGGGCTATTGGGACCCAATGGTGCAGGGAAGACAACAACGATCCGGATGATGACAGGTCTAATACGGATGAGTGAAGGCGATGTGATCGTTCAAGGTCACAGTGTTAAGAATGATTTTAATAAAGCTATTGGACATATTGGAGCGATTATTGAAAATCCAGAGTTCTATCCGTATATGACAGGGCTTGATAATCTAAAGCAATACCAGAGAATGACAGATAATATTGAGGCCGGTAGAATTGAAGAGGTTGTGGAATTGGTAGGACTTCAGGAAGCAATGAATAAGAAAGTGAAGGCCTATTCGCTGGGTATGCGTCAACGTCTTGGGATTGCTCAGGCGTTACTGAACCGACCCAAGTTATTGATTCTAGATGAACCTACGAACGGTCTTGACCCAGCAGGAATACGAGAAATGCGTGATTATATGCGTAGGATTGCAGATGTTGAAGGGATTTCTATTCTAATCTCCAGCCACCTGCTGACTGAAATCGAACAAATTTGTCATCGTGCCATCGTGATTCAGAACGGCAAGCTGGTGACCGTTACAGCGATTGGAGGGGATCAGGAAGCAGCTGCAGAAGTGAAACTAACGATTCGCGTAGCCTCAGTTGAATCCGCAATAATCCTCTTGGGAAGGTTAGAATACGCAGAACTATTAACTATGGACAGTGCTCGTTCTGAGGTGACGGTAAGTCTGCATGACAGTAAAGTGCCAGAGCTAGTGTCTGCTTTTAGTGATAAAGGGGTAGGCATTTTCCGGATTACAGAGAATAAACAAAGCTTAGAAGAAGATTTCTTGAAATGGACTGGAGGGAACCGCATTGCGTAGCTTTAATAATTTGGTGGTTAATGAATGGCTCAAGCTCTCGAAGAAACGTACGTTTTTTGTGCCTTACCTGATATTAATTCTATTATCCCTGCTATTAGGTTACATTGTTCATTCTGCCTCACCTAATATGTTTGGATCAGCTTATGATTTTTCAGCAATGATGCTGCTTTCCCAAGGGATTGGGCAAGTGATTACCATTCTCGCAATCATCGGAACAGCGGGTATTGTCTCAAAAGAATATAGTCAGGGTACCATCAAATTCCTTCTAATCCGTGCGAGAAGTCGTACAGCAATACTTGCGTCTAAATATGCTGTTGTGTTGATTTACGCGTTCTCAGTGGCAGTTGTCGGCATGTTGGCGGTTTTTGCATCAGGCGCTTTGTGGTTTGGCTTGAGTGGTGGTGAAGCTGGTATTCGTGAGATGTTAACCAGTTTAATGTATAACTCAGTTAGTACAGTTGTATATTCAACACTTGCTTTTATGATCGGGATTTTGACAACATCTACGGGTGTTACAATTGGTGCTACAATGTTTATGCTGATGATAGACAAATTGGTTATTTTTCGTGAATTTTATAAATATGTATTATTCCCAAACCTAAATTTAGCTGCTTATGAAGGTGGAGGAGCACCTATACCTGGAATGACGCTGACCTTTTCCATTGTAATGCTGATCTTATACTCAGTTGTCTTTCTACTCATAGGCTTCTCCGTCTTTAGACGAAGGGATGTTGCTTAATCATGACAATCGAATTTGATAACAACCTGCCGATTTATATTCAGATCATGAATTACATTAAAGGAGAAATCGTCACAGGTAAGTTAAAACCAGGAGATAAAATTCTCTCGGTGCGGGAGCTTGCCAATGAACTGCAGATTAATCCGAATACAGTACAAAGAACCTTTCAGGAACTGGAGCGTGAAGAAATCGTGGAGACCCGGCGTGGAATGGGAAGATACGTCACTAGTAATGAAGATACTATTTTGACCATCAAAAAAGAAATGGCAAAGGATGTACTAGATCGTTTCATTCGTGGCATGCAGGACCTTGGTTTTCAAGGTGAAGATATTTTAGCAGCGGTAGCAGAGAATATCCGAAACAAGGATACAGAATAGGGGGATAAGCAGGTTGGAAAATATACTTGAGGTTCATAACGTTACAAAAAAATATAGATCCAAGCATGCCCTCCGCGGAGTATCCTTTAATCTGAATGCGGGTAAGATCACGGGACTGCTGGGTAGTAACGGCAGCGGTAAAAGTACACTTATGAAAATCATCGCCGGGCTGACACAGCCTACTTCCGGTCGTGTATCCATTATTGGAGGGGCTGTAGGCATAGATAGTAAAGCAGTAGTGTCATTTATGCCCGATAAGCCGCTTACAGAATCCTGGATGAATGTTAAGGATGCTCTAAAGTTCCAAAGTGATTTCTATCCGGATTTTGATCAGACTAAGGCTTCTCGAATGTTGGAGTTTATGAAGCTAAGAGCTCAAGATAAGGTAAAGGATTTGTCCAAAGGGATGAATGAACGTCTACAGCTTACACTTGCTTTATCGCGCCGAGCTAGCCTGTATTTACTGGATGAGCCAATCGGTGGTGTTGATCCAGTAGCTAGAACTAAAATTCTTAACGCGTTAGTAGAGTTTTATGAAGAGGACAGCACTATTCTCCTTTCTACTCATTTAGTATCGGATATCGAGCGGATCTTTGATGATGTGATTTTTATAAAAGAGGGAGAAATTGTGATGCATACTGCGGTAGAAGATATCCGGCTGCGCCAAGGTAAAAGCATAGACGAACTGTTCAGAGAGGTGTACGCAGAATGCTAAAGCTAGTGAAGTATGATTTTAGACAAGATAGGGATAAGTTTCTTGCTGTTTTTGTAATCGTAATTCTAGCGCAGATTGGGTTAGGGTTTACCAAATTACATGACTATGAAAGATTTACTATGAATGCTATAACTTATGTTATTGCAGGAATGATCCTTCTTGTCATGGCAGCACGAACCTTTTTTCATAATATAAATTCCTATAATCGTCGTCTAGTGCCTATAAGAACCCTAAATACAGTCCTTTCTCCATTAGTGCTCTATTTAGTTTTGTTACTGGGTATTATATTCGTAGCTTTGATCCATTTAGGTGTCTATATCTCGATGTATTCTACTTCATTTCTTCCGGAAAATTTCTGGACAGTGGGTTCACTAGTTCTCTTGCAAGTATATTGGTTTTCCGGTTATATGATGCTTACATTAATGTTCGCCATTACGGTTGCACGAAGCATAAAATTTAAGGGCCGAGTATGGATTGGGCTGGCTACTGCGTATTTGTTACAGAATGGAGTATCCTATTTGGAGAATTTGTTCTTCAAAAGTAACTTCACTGCCTGGGAAAGTTTATTCCAGTTTGAGATTATAAATGAGTCAGATATTCCAAATGGAATACAGCTTATACAGGGTCATGTGAATCTAGGTCCTATGTTGTTTGAATTAGTGATTGCAGTTCTTCTTATTGCAGCCATCATCAAGCTCGTTAAGAAAAGAGTGGAGTCCTAGCAAATGTGATATAGATTTGAGAACGGAGGCAGAGCGATTAAGCTTTGTCTTCGTTTTTATGTGACGGATTGTAATATGAAGTGCGACAGCTGCTAAGAGAATAAAAAAATAGCCCATGACTGATTCGTGTAGAATGAAGTTACCACACCACCCCTACATAAGGAGAATCAGAACATGAACTACACTCATTTTAGCATAATCGAACGTAGTCAGCTAGAAATCTTGCATCGTTTGGAATGGACCAACCGAGAGATTGGTAAAAAGCTTGGAAGACACCACT